>CAYTDW010000367.1:0-3955 GCA_964436585.1 uncultured Halioglobus sp.
ATGACTTCCAGGTAGCGGTCATCGACGGTGTTGTAGGTGGCGGTAGTGCCATAACTGAGGCTGCCGGTGGTCGGTTCCAGGCAGCCGGAGCCCAGCACCTCGCAGGCCTTGTCGGCACCCGCGGAAATCAATGGAAGGCCAGCGGGGATGCCGGTCTCCCGGGCCGCCTGTTCTGTAATCGACCCCAGTACGCCACCGGCAGGTACCAGCTCCGGCAACTGCTGGCGCGTGATCGGGAGGGCCGCCCATTTCCAGTCCCGCGCTGTGCACCATTGCTGGCGCCTGAAGTCGAATGGCAAGTAGCCGACCTGGCTGGCGACCGAGTCGACGTAGCGGCCCGTCAGCCGGTAGCTGTGATAACCCGACAACAGCAGGAACCTGGCGGTGCGCTGCCAGATATCCGGTTGCTGCGCCCTGATCCAGTGGGCCTCGGCCTGGGTACGGAACGAGCGGATGTTGGCGCCCGCGCCCGCCAGGGTGAGCACTGGTCCCCAGGCGCCCATTCCCGGCAACTCCAGCTGCTCGCGCTGGTCCAGCCAGATGATGGCGGGGCGCAGGGGCCGGCCGTCGCGATCGAGGTTGATCACGGTGGCCCGCTGGGTAGTCAGGGCGACCGCCTGGATGGCGGTGCGGGGAAAGTCCAGCCGCGGCCACAGCTGCTGGCAGGCCTCGCACAGGCTGCTCCAGAAATAGTCGACATGCTGTTCAGCCCAACCCGGCCGGGCGGAAAAAAACGGCTCGATCTCCACCTGGCTCTTGGCAACGAGCTGGCCTTCCAGGTCGAACACCAGGGCGCGGACGCTCTGGGTGCCATTATCAATGGCGAGCAGGTATTTTTTATCGGCGCTCATAAGAGGCGCGGTCAGGATGCGGGCAGGTAGTAGTGCCGCTGCCAGATCTCCCGGTAGCGGGCGAGTTCGGCCTGCCACCGCGCCTGGTCCCAGTGCAACTCTTCGCGGCAGATGACTTCCAGCGCAGCGAAGATATCTTCACCGCCCGCGCGCAACAGCGAGCCCAGTCGGGTGCGACGCAGCAGCAGGTCATCCAGGTGCACCACGGCTTCGTTGCGCGCGGCCCAGCGACATTCCGCCAGGCAGAACAGCGTGCCGTCAATATTCGTCCGCTCCGCGGCGTCGGCGCCCGCGAACAGCTCTTTTGCCGCCGCACCGTAACGCCCCGCCAGGCGCAGGGCCCGGGACTCGTCATCGATACCCATCGCGGCAGCGCTGATGCTGGTATTGGCAAAAACGGCCTCACCGGGTTCGACGATGCTCAATTTGCCGAGGGTACCAGTTGCCGCCTCGATCGCATCCAGGGCGATCTTGCGGAATGTCGTCAGCTTGCCGCCAGTGACAGTCACCAGGCCCTTGTCCACCCACACCGCATGATTGCGGCGCTCTTTGGAGGGATCCTTCGACCTGTCCGAGCCGATCACGGGGCGCACCCCCGACCAGGTCGAGATGATGTCGGCCCGACCAATGGCATGTTGCGGGAACTGGTCGTTCACCGCCTCCAGCAGGTAGTCGAGTTCATCGGTGCTGATGGTGGCCTCTGCGTCAGGGTCCTGCCGGTGGTCCAGGTCGGTGGTGCCAATCACCGTCGACCCTTCCCAGGGGAAGGCAAAAACCGGCCGCTTGTCGCGCGGGTGGAATATGGTCAGGCAATCCTGCACCGGGAGGCGCGCCCGGGTCAGCACCAGGTGGCTGCCACGCAGGGGCCGCACCCGTGTTTCCGGGTTGACCTCGTGCCGCAGCCGGTCCGCCCAGGTGCCAGTGGCATTGATGACCGACCTCGCCCGCAGCTCGACGCGATCGCCGGTTTCAACATTCACCGCCACCACCCCGTCCACCTGGTCCCCGGACCGGAGCAGGCTTTCGACCTTCACATAGTTCGCCGCCAGGCCACCGGCCCCGATGGCTTCCTGCAGGATGCGCAGTACCAGCCGGGCGTCATCGGTCACGGTGTCGGTGTAGTAGCAGGCCCCCTTGAGCCCCGCGCTGTCGATCCCGGGAAAGTGCTGCTGTACCTCGGCGCTCTGCAGGAAATGGTGTTTCCTGATACCCGCCAGAAAGTCATAAAACGCCAGCAACAGGCTGAAAGCGACCCGGCCCGGGAAGCGGCCCTTGCGTACGGTGAAGTAATAGCCCATGCGGTCGATGAGGCCGGGCGCCTCCTGCAGCAGCCGCTCGCGCTCCTGCAGTGATTCGCGGGTGAGCCCAATATCGCCCTGGGCGATGTAACGCAAACCGCCGTGTATCATTTTGGAGGAGCGGCTGGACGTTCCCCAGGCAAAATCCCGCTGCTCCAGCAGCAGCGCCCGGAGACCGCGGCGCGCGGCTTCGCGCAGGACACCGGCGCCGATAATGCCCCCTCCGACAATCACCATATCCCAGTGCTGCGGGGCCTGCTGCAAGCCTGCCCACAGGCGCGCGCGATTGTTGAATGTCGGCTGGCTATTGCTCATTCCCATCCCGTCCCTACGGCAATAACTTTCCGGGGTTCATCCGCCCCTGCGGGTCGAACACCTCCACCAGGCCGCGGATCGCGGCCATGCCCAGCTCGCCCTTCTCTGCGCTCAGGTAGGGGGCGTGATCCCTGCCAACGCCGTGCTGGTGACTGATGGTGCCCCCCAGCCCGACGATCGCCAGGGCGCCGGCGGCCTTCAGCTTCTCCCAGCGGGCATGGGTCTGGGCGTAAGTGCCGCCGCAGCGAAAAATATAGGTGGTGTACACGCTGGAGCCTTGGGGGTAGATGTGCGAGAGGTGGGTAAACGCGTGCACTGTCTCCTGCTCCCGCGCCAGTGCTGCGGTGATCGCCGCCTCGATCACCGCCGGCGCGCCGGGCACCCTGACCCAATCGATAGCCGTTTCCATGGTATCCACTGCAAAGCCCGCATCCCACAGCCCCTGGCGCAAATAGGGCGCGCGGAAACGGCCGTGTTCCCACTTCTTGCCCAGCAGGGTGCCTGTGTTGACACCCCCGGAGCGGCGGGCGATCCGCAACGCCAGGCCGAGCGCCGATTTACACTGGGCGCGAGACCCGGTCACGCCGAAGGTGAACATGGTTTTGCTCGCGCCGGCGCCGCGCAGGGCCAGGTATTTTTCCAGCAGGCGGATAGCCATGCCGCTACCTGCCAGCTTGAGTTGGGTGAAGGTCTCGATGGTGTTGCTGAGCCGCATCATGGATAACTGCAACCTGGCCTGGGCCATGGCTCGCACCGCCTGCAGCCCCGTATTCCAGTCAGGGAAAAAAATCACATGGAACGATTCCTGCTCCGGCAACGGTGTGATGCGCAGCTTTACCTCGGTAATGATGCCCAGGCGCCCTTCGCTGCCCATGACCATTTCCCGCACATCCGGACCCGCCGACGACGCGGGCACAGTGGGAATGTCGAGCGTACCCCGGAGGGTTTCAATACGACCGCCGGCAAACAGCTGCTCGATACGGCCATAGCGCATGGATTGCTGGCCGCTGGAACGACTGGCCACCCAGCCGCCGACCGTGGACAACTCCCAGGACTGCGGGTAGTGACCCAGGGTATAGCCCGCCTGCGCCAGCGCCGATTCCACCACGGGTCCGGTCGCGCCGGCACCGAAAGTGGCGATCTGGCTTTCCGGGTCCAGCGCGATCAGCTGGTTCATACCCGTCATATCGACGGTCAACACCGGGCGCTCGCCCGCCTCCGGGTTGATATGGCCGACCACCGAGGTACCGCCCCCGTAGGGAATCAGGCTGACATCATGCTGTTGCGCATAGCGCAGCAGTTCCTGTACCTCGGCAGCGCTTTTGGGGAAAGCCACCCCGTCGGGGAAGACCCCGAAATCGCCGCTGCGCAGGGCCAGCCAGTCCGGCAGGCTCTGGCCCCGGGCGTGGCGCAGGCGATCTTCCGGATCGAGGCTGACCAGCGCCTGCGGCGGCAAGCGCGACGGCGGAACGCTGGCCAGGACCTGCTCCA
>CAYTDW010000368.1:0-3954 GCA_964436585.1 uncultured Halioglobus sp.
ATCTCTACCCCGGTGAGCAGGTCGCGGATTTTGCCAGTGACCTCAATGCTTGCCGGGGCGAGCAGCTGGTTCCCAGCACGTTCATCGCGACGGCTGGCACGCTGCTGGGCTCCGCCTCGCTGCTTGCGGCTGACATGCTGACTCATCCCGAGCTGAGTCCCTGGGTGGCCAGCGTTTACGTGCGCCGCGCCGCACGCGGCAGCGGTGTGGGCAGCGCGCTGGTTAGGCACATCATGGACGTGGCGGCACGCGGGGGCCTGCGCACCCTGTACCTGTTTACCCCCGATCGAGTCGAGTTTTATCGGCGTCTCCACTGGGTGGAGCGCAGCCGTGAGCTGTACCAGGGCATCCCGGTGACGTTGATGCAAGTGGATCTCGCTACGCCGCGCTGGTGATCCGGGCCTGAGGCGAGTGCTGAAGATAACAGCAGGAGAGCCGGAACAGCGCGGCGACAATCGCCCGTCTATCGCCTACTATTGACTTCGACACCGCTGCCTTTAGTTCCGGCGGGAGAACATAAACGATAATCGACGAGGCTCCTGGAATGAAAGATCTGCATCGCCATTTGCTGGCTACCGCGCTAAGTACAGCTTTTCTTGCCGGAACACCAGCCACGTCCCTGGCCGACAGCGTACTGGAGGAAGTGGTAGTTACTGCCCAAAAGCGTGCGCAAAACCTGCAGGACGTGCCGGTCGCAGTGACCGCATTTACCGGTGAGATGCTGCGAGAGTCAGGCGTTCGTGACATGTTTGAACTCGCGACAATTGCGCCGAGCCTCAGTGTCGAACAAACCCAGTCGTCTGCCAGTACGACGTTCGGGATCAGGGGCATATTCACCAGTTCACAGAATTTCGGCCTTGAACCGTCGGTAGGCTTGTATGTAGACGGCGTGTACCGATCACGCCAGGGCTCGATGATTAACAACATGGTAGACATTGGGTCAGTGGAGGTGCTACGCGGCCCTCAAGGCACACTGTTTGGACGCAACACCCCCGCCGGCGCGATTTTGATCAATACTGCAGCCCCCGACTTTGAGGGTTCGGGCTACCTCGAGGGTGGTGTCGGCGATTACGGCCTGCTGGATATCAATGGCGCCAAATCATTTACCCTGATCGAAGATCAGCTGGCGATTCGTATGTCCGGCTTCAATATGGACCGCGACGGGGCTATCGATGCTGTGCGAAATAACGCGCAGGAAGACGAAGCCATCAATGACAGGAATCGATGGGGCCTGCGTTTTCAAACCCTGTACACACCCAATGAGGATCTCACGCTGCGCTTAATCGGCGATCATTCCGAAGTCGACGAGTTCTGCTGCGCGGTCGGTAACTGGAAGAATAACTTCTATGCCCGAAACCCGCCACCGCCGCTAAAGCCAGGCACCGACCTGACCGTAAAAAACCAGTTGGGTGGCACTGTGCTGAATGGCAGTGACTTTTACGACTACAGGGTCAGCACCAGCTTCAAACCCGAGTCACAGAATACCGATGAAGGTGTTTCCCTGCAGGCAGACTGGCAAACGGACTATTTCCTGGTCACCAGTATCTCGGCCTATCGCAAGCATGACTCCTATGACAACGTTGACGCGGATTTCTACGACATTGATGCGCTGATAAGGATCAACGACCTGACGCAGGAGCAGTTCTCCCAGGAAATTCGTTTCAGCGGTGATGCCTTCAACGAGAAAGTTAATTATGTCACGGGGCTGTATTATTTTGAACAGACACTCGATTCAACGACGGACACACTTCTCGCAGAGGATGCTTATATCCTGGCGAGTGCATTCCTGGGTATAGACCCTCCGCTTCCCCAGGTGTTTCTGCCACCGGGCAGTTCGGCGCGCAATACCGCTGACCAGAAGCACGACAGCTACGCCATTTTTGGCCAGGCCGACCATCACCTCACTGACCAGCTTGTTATGACAGGCGGCCTGCGCTGGACTGACGAAAGTAAGAAAATGACCAATGTTTTCACTGAGGATCCCACACCAGCGCCGCTCGGATTCGTTGGTTTGACCGAGCTGGCCCCCAGGCCCGATGTCGATGAAGACTTTAACAAAAGGCAAAGTTACCTACACCCTCAAGCTCAGTTGGTTTATGAATGAACTCACCATGTTTTATGGCTCCTACGGCACGGGCTACAAGGCAGGGGGAATCAACACCGACCGCACGCCACCCAGCGCTGACACGGTGTTTGAACCGGAAACGGCTGAATCCTATGAGCTCGGCATGAAAACAGAGTTTCCGGATCAGGGATTGCGCCTGAATGTCGCCTTGCATAAAACCGACACCGATGAACTGCAGACCATCTCCTTCCAGGGAGCGGGCTTTGTGCTTGATAACGCGGGAGTTGCAGAAACCTACGGTGGCGAGATCGATTTGTTGTGGCTGCCCACGGACAACACCACTCTTACCCTCGGTTATGCCTACAACCACGCGGAATACTCTGACTTCGAAAATGGCCCGTGCTGGACCGGAACGGTCTGGCAAACCAGCACGCCAGACCCGGATACCAATTATGATGCGAATGGTGTCCCTACCGGGTCGTGTAACCGCAGCGGTGGTATGGTTTCGGGAAACCCCGAGAACGTAATTGCGCTAGCCGCCAACCAGCGGTTTCGAGTGACAGAGAGAGTGGGCGGCTTCGTCCACGGCGAGTACATCTGGACTGACGAGCGCATGAGTGACGTGAACAATGACCCGGAGAAACTGGACGGCTCCTTTGACGTTGTGAGCCTGCGCGCCGGACTGGTCTATGAGCCCTGGGATACCACGTTGACTTTTTGGGGTCGGAATGTGTTCGATGCCAAGGCTATCACCACTATTGCCGATGCCGTGGCACAGCCGGGACGCTTTATCGCCTATTACAGGGAGCCGCCAACCTGGGGTATCAACCTGCGCAAGGATTTTTAGGCACCGGGCCAAAGCGACGAGCATCTTTGCGCTGATGAAGCCGGCGCATGCAGCACGCCGCTTGATGGACCTTCACGACGGGTAATTATTTGTTTTACAGATGATCAATAGCCACCGTTTTTCGATTGCGCCGATGATGGACTGGTCGGACCACCACTGTCGTCGTTTCTGGCGACTGCTCACCCGGCAGGCCCTGCTGTATACGGAAATGGTCACCACCGGCGCCCTCCTCCACGGTGACCGGGAGCGGTTCCTGCACTACAACGCCGAGGAGCACCCGGTGGCGCTGCAGTTGGGTGGCAGTGACCCGACCGACCTGGCGCGCTGTGCGCGCTGGGCGCAGGAGTGGGGCTACGACGAGGTCAACCTCAATTGCGGCTGTCCCTCCGACCGGGTTCAGTCCGGTATGTTCGGCGCCTGCCTGATGGCCCACCCGAGCCTGGTGGCCGAGTGTGTCATGGCCATGCGCGACGCCTGCACCATCCCGGTCACGGTGAAGCACCGGATCGGTATCGACCACATGGAAACCTACCAGCAACTGCTGGATTTCGTGGAACCGGTCGCCGACGCCGGTTGCGAGGTGTTCATCGTGCATGCTCGCAAAGCCTGGCTGGAAGGGCTTTCACCAAAAGAGAACCGGGAGATCCCGCCGCTTCACTACCCCTGGGTGTATCGCCTCAAGGCTGATCTCCCGCGACTGGAGATCGTGATAAATGGCGGCATCGAGACCCTCGACGAGTGCCGGTTGCACCTGCAGCATGTTGATGGGGTAATGATGGGCCGGGAGGCCTACCAGAACCCCTGGCTGCTGGCGGAGGTGGATGCGGAGCTGTTCGCAATGGACAATCCCGCTCAATCCCGCGAAGATGTTATCGCTGCCCTACTCCCCTATGTGGAGCGACAGCTCGCCCGCGGCGTCCACCTGAACCATATCACCCGGCACATCCTGGGCTTGTACCAGGGCGTTCCGGGGGCCAGGCGTTTCAGGCGCCACCTGAGCGAGAACGCCTACAAGAAGACGGCAGGGGTAGACGTCCTCATC
>CAYTDW010000369.1:0-3945 GCA_964436585.1 uncultured Halioglobus sp.
CCCGGTCGCCGGGACGGTCACCTACAAGGGCCATACCGTCATTCACGATGACCCTGCAATCAAGCAGTGGATGTACCAGCTGCTGGCAGCGGGCATGGTCCGCGCGGCCAGCAAGGACCCGGACAATGCGTTCACGGCGGGACTCGATCCGGCGTTGTTCATCCGCTTCCTGGACACACCCGAGCGGATAGTCCTGGAGTTCACCCCGCAGATGTCGATCCCCTTTGACGGTGACAAAATGGCCGCGGGCACGGCCCAGGCCTACGCCGACTTCGTCAAGCAGGACGCGCTCAGCAGAAAAACCTGAAGCGCCGCATTCGGAAAAAAAGCTGATCGCCCGGCTTACCCTGCTGCTCGCAGGGCGATATAGCGCTGGAGGTGGCAGTCCTCATCACCGTAGAGCTTGGACAACAGCAGCAGCCGTTTGAAATGGTGTCCCACTGCCAGCTCATTCGTCATGCCGATGCCGCCGTGCAGCTGCACCGCCTGCTGCGACACGAACTTTCCGGCCTCCGCCAGTTTGACTTTCAGCGCGGCGCAGGCCAGTGGGGTTTCCGGGCTGCCCTCGTCCATGCGGATCACCGCGTGGTAAAGCAGTGACCGCGTCTCCTCGACCTTGAGGTACATATCGGCCATGCGATGCTGCAGTGCCTGGAACTTGCCTATGGGCTGGCCAAACTGCTCCCGCGTACGGGTGTACTCAACGGTGCTGTCGAGTAAAACCTGCATGGCCCCCAGGGCCTCGGCGCCCATGGCGATGATGGCGTGGTCGATCACTGCGGCCATCAGGGGCCAGGCATCATCGGCGTCCCCGAGCACACAGTCAGCACCCACCGCCACATTGTCCAGCCGCAGGTTTGCCGCCCGGCTGCCGTCCACAGCGGTAAATGGCTCCAGGGTCACGCCCGGCAGGCCGGTGTCCACGATAAACAGGGTCAACCCGCGCTGGTCGCGCCTGTCGCCGGCCGTACGCGCGCTCACCACCAGGTAATCCGCGCAATGGCCATTCAACACGGCGATCTTGTCGCCCCTGAGGCAATAGCCATTGGCGTCGAAGGTCGCTTCGCAACCCACCGACGCCAGGTCGTAGCCGCTGCTGGACTCGGCAAAGGCAAATGCCCACTGCCTGCCGCCGTCGATGATCCCGGGAATATAGTCTGCCTGCTGCTGTGCACTCCCGCCGTGGCGCAGGAAGGCGCCGCAGGTAATTGCGGTTGCCAGGTAGGGTTCCCGCACCAGCCCCCTGCCAAGTCGCTCGCATAACACCATGACATCCGCGGCGTTACCGCCGATCCCGCCCTGGGCCTCGGTGAAGGGCACCGCCAGCCAGCCGAGCTCGGCGAACTGCCGCCACAGCCCGGCGTCGTAGCCGGTCTCGGTGCGGCTGAAGCACAGATGGTGGGATACGTCACAATGATCGGCAACAAACCTGCCAACGCTGTCCTGCAACAGGACCTGTTCTTCGCTGAGGGTAAAGTTCACGCAAACCCCGTGATGTGAGGTGAAATGACCTGAGGCCTCAGTTGCCCGGACGCCAGCCACCGTGAAATCCGGCGGGCACGCGGTGGGACAGGTGCACCTTCGCCAGCGGTCCATCGGCAAGCTTGAGGGCGTTGAAGATATACAGGCTGCTGGTTCGCGTTTCGAAGCTGGTCACCACCGCTAACAGGTAGCCCTCCCCTTCCGCAGCCGTGGCGGATTTCGGCACGAAGATCGCCTCGGAAGTCATGGCCTGCCCGCAGGAGTAACGATCAACGGCGCCGGTCTTATGATCGAAGTGTCCGACCACGTTAAAGTAATTTTCGTTTTCGGTGATAGTGCTCTTCGCCTGGCCATCGGGTGAGGTGTACCAGCCGTGGCGGTATTCCCTGCCAGTGTAACGCGGGTCGCACTGGGGAAATTCCGACTCGAACTCATCGAGGCGCTTGAACGTGGCGCGCGAATTCGGGTCATTCATATCGATGGTCCAGCGGGTCAGGTGGGGCTCGGACTTGCCGGTGGACTTACCATCAGCAGTCGGGAACAGCGGAGCGACTTCCATCTGGCAGGCATCGACTGCAATCACGCCGTCCCGGTCAAACGCATTCATGAAGTGGAAGGCAAAGCTGATGTCCATTTCCACCCAACGGATATTTTCCGCGGTGCCGCCGTGACGCGGCAGTACGCCGAGGAAAACGCCTTTCTCGGGTTCCCATGCGAAGGGAGGACCGCCTACCATGGCGCGGTCGAGGCTGCCGGTAATCGGCATCACCGGAATCACAATGTAGTTTTCGGTGATAACGAAGTCGTGCACCATCGCCGAATAGGGCGTGTCGATGCGAACACTCTCGGTGAGTATCCCCTGTGCATTGACCTTGTGCAGCATGACGTCAGCGGAAAAGGGGCCGCTCGCCATATAGGCAAAGAACACCATTTCACCCGTGGCGGGGTCAATCTTGGGGTGGGCCGTCATTGCCGTGTTCAGCTTGCCGCGGAAGTTCCAGCTGCCGATCGACTGCAGCGTTTCCGGATCCAGTTCATAGGGCGGGTGCCCCTCCTCCATCACCAGCAGGCGGCCGCCATGCCACACGGTGGCCGTGTTCGCCGTGCCGTCCTTATCGGTGAACACGAAGTCGCTGTACTGCGGATCGCAATCGAAAGGGTTCATCGGATTGATCAGGGCCCGCCCCTCACGATCCTCAAGTTTCCACTTGTTGGTGCGCACCCAGCGATTGTTGTAGTTCACCTTGCCGCCCTTGATATGGAAGGCGTGCACCATGCCGTCACCCATGAACAGGTGGTAATCGCCACGGGGCTTGAAGCGCTGGTTGGGGCCAACGCGATACAGGCTGCCGCACAGGTCAGCGGGCACCTCGCCCTCGATGACCAGGTCATGGGCCTCGCATTCCATCTGGATCGGGCCCCAGGGAAAATTCAGGAAGGGGTTGGTGGCGGACATCGGTTGGGCCATGGTTATCCTCGTAAATGCATCGGCTCTAAAGCGCCAACAGTAGCGCCAGAATTAAAATCAGTCAATTCTGTTTGTTTTTAAATCGGCCTTTTGTTATGGTTGGCAGGCATGCGGTTCAGCGTGTTCCGGGTTGGCCTGCGGCCCAAAAACATAAAAAAGCGTAACTGGAGCGAAAATGGTCTACATCCGAGGTGTTGTTGCGGCTGCGTTGATCATGTACCTGGCGGCCCCGGCGACAGCCCAGGATGATATGCCCAAGGCCCCGGAGGAGGACAGCCTGGCGCTGGAAGAGGTTATTGTTACCGCCACCAAGCGTGCGCAGAGCATCCAGGAAGTACCGATGTCGGTCACTGCGTTTACCAGTGAATTTTTCAAGGATTCCGGCGTCACCAATCTCACCGGGCTGGCGCAGTACACGCCCAGCCTGAAAATTACTCCCGGTACCGACTCCAACTCCACCTCCATTCGCATCCGCGGCATCGGCTCGGTCGGCACCAACGTCGGCATTGACCCCAGCGTCGGCATCTTCATCGATGGTGTCTACCAGGGCCGCGCCGGCATGAGTATCGGCGACCTGATCGATATCGAACGGATTGAAATATTACGTGGACCACAGGGCACGCTGTACGGCAAGAATACGGCGGCGGGCGCTATCAGCATTATCACCAAGGCGCCCTCCCCTGAGGCGCAGGAGTCTGAGGTCGAGCTGACTTACAACTCGGACGAAAGAGCTGAAATACACGCAATGACGAACATACCCCTGGGTGATTCGGGTCACGCTACACGCCTCACCGGTTACGCTGTGAATGGAGACCACCTCTACGAGAACACCTACACGGGCGAAGGCATCAATGACGCGAATAAATGGGGCGTCAAATCCCGCACCCTGTTTGACACCTCGAGCGGTGAAGATGACGGGCTCGGAGAATTCCTGCTGACACTGGATTACAGTCAGGAAGACACGGATTGCTGCGGCCTGGCCGTTATCCAGTTCG
>CAYTDW010000370.1:0-3942 GCA_964436585.1 uncultured Halioglobus sp.
AGATTAAGCAGTTCGTGAAGATCTTCATGGGACTGGCCCAGCTGTTCGTGGACAAGGATCTCGCCCTGATCGAGGTGAACCCGCTGGTCATTACCCAGCAGGGCAACCTGCACTGCCTGGATGCCAAGCTCGGCGTCGATGGCAACGCGCTGTTTCGCCAGAAAGGCCTGCACGAAATGCACGACCCGAGCCAGGACGATGCCCGGGAAGCCCATGCGGCGCGCTGGGAGCTCAATTATGTGGCCCTGGACGGCAGCATCGGCTGTATGGTCAACGGCGCCGGCCTCGCCATGGGAACCATGGATATCGTGGCCCTGCACGGCGGCTTCCCGGCCAACTTCCTCGATGTGGGGGGCGGTGCCACCAGGGAGCGTGTTGCCGAGGCATTCAAGATCATCCTCTCCGACGACAAGGTAAAGGCGGTGCTGATCAATATTTTCGGCGGTATCGTGCGCTGCGACCTGATAGCCGAGGGCGTTATCGGCGCCGTCGAGGAGATCGGGGTGAGCGTGCCGGTCGTGGTGCGGCTGGAGGGGAACAATGCGGAACTGGGGCGCAAGGTGCTGGCCGAGAGCGGCCTGAATATCATTGCGGCCACCAGCCTTACAGACGCCGCCCGGCAAGCGGTAGCAGCAGCGGGAGGTGCAGCCAAATGAGCATTCTGATCGACAGCAACACCAGGGTTATCTGCCAGGGATTCACCGGCTCCCAGGGTACGTTTCACTCTGAGCAGGCTATCGCCTATGGCACGAAAATGGTTGGCGGCGTTACCCCGGGCAAGGGCGGCCAGGAGCACCTGGGCCTGCCGGTTTTCAACACCGTGGCCGATGCCGTGGCCGCAACCGGCGCCGATGCCTCGGTCATCTATGTGCCGGCAGCCTTCTGCAAGGACTCCATTCTTGAGGCTGCTTTTTCCGGGATCAAGCTCATTGTCTGCATCACCGAGGGCATTCCCACCCTCGATATGCTGCAGGTCAAGGTGAAGTGCGACGAGTTGGGTGTGCGCCTGATTGGCCCGAACTGCCCCGGGGTGATCACTCCTGGCCAGTGCAAGATCGGCATCATGCCCGCCAGCATCCACCTGCCGGGCAAAGTGGGTATCGTATCGCGTTCAGGTACGCTCACCTATGAGGCGGTGAAACAGACCACCGATGCAGGTTATGGCCAGTCCACCTGCGTCGGCATCGGCGGCGACCCCATTCCGGGCTCCAACTTTATCGATATCCTCGGGATGTTCCAACAGGACCCCGCCACCGAGGCGATCGTGATGATCGGTGAGATCGGCGGTACCGCGGAGGAAGAGGCCGCGGCCTACATCAAGGCCAACGTCACCAAGCCGGTGGTGTCCTACATCGCCGGGGTAACAGCGCCAAAGGGCAAACGCATGGGCCACGCCGGAGCCATTATTTCCGGAGGCACCGGTACCGCGGCCGAGAAGTTTGCCGCACTGGAGGACGCCGGCGTCAAGACGGTGCGCAGCCTGGCGGATATCGCCGCAGGCTTGGCGGAGGTCACCGGCTGGTAAACGGCGGGCCGCAGTCAGTTTTGGTTTGGGCTGAGGGGCTACTCCGAAGTGGCGCAAACAACCAACCCTCACACGCGATGTAGCAGTATTACGGACAGGAAATTATGGCAAACAAGATCGATTTATCAGGCTACGGTATCAGCGGGGCCGCGGAAATTATTCATAATCCGTCCTACGAGCAGTTGTTCGCCGAGGAGACCCGGGCAGACCTCGAGGGCTATGAAAAAGGCATCGTCACCGAGCTGGGCGCAGTAGCCGTACACACGGGGGTCTTCACCGGACGCTCTCCCAAGGACAAGTTCATCGTGCTCGACGATGTCAGTCGCAAGCATTTCTGGTGGAATTCCCCTGAATCCCCCAACGACAACAAGCCCCTTTCACCCGAGAACTGGGCTGTTCTCAAGGGCCTGGTGGCGCAGCGACTGTCGGGTCGACGCCTGTTTGTGGTCGATACTTTCTGTGGCGCCAACATCAACAGCCGGCTCAAAGTGCGCTTTGTGATGGAGGTCGCCTGGCAGGCGCATTTCGTCAAGAACATGTTTATTCGGCCCACTGAAGATGAGCTGGCGGCCTATGGAGAACCCGATTTCGTCGTCCTGAATGCCTCCAAAACCAGCGATCCCAACTGGAAGGAACACGGCCTCAATTCGGAAGTTTTTACGGTTTTCAATATGACCGAAAAAATGCAGATCATCGCCGGCACCTGGTACGGCGGCGAGATGAAGAAGGGCATGTTCGCCATGATGAACTACTACCTGCCGCTGCGGAACATGGCCTCCATGCACTGCTCCGCCAACGTCAGCGACGACGGCGAGGTCGCGGTCTTTTTCGGCCTCTCCGGCACCGGTAAGACCACGCTTTCAACGGATCCCAAGCGTCGCCTGATCGGCGACGACGAGCACGGCTGGGACGACGATGGCGTGTTCAATTTCGAGGGTGGCTGCTATGCCAAGACCATTGACCTGGACCCGCTGAGCGAGCCGGATATCTACCAGGCCATCAAGCGCGACGCCCTGCTCGAAAACGTGGTGGTTGACGCCAGCGGCAAGATCGATTTCGCCGATCGCTCGATCACCGAGAACACCCGGGTCTCCTACCCGATCTACCATATCGACAATATCGTCAAGCCCGTATCCCGGGCCGGGCATCCCACCAAGGTCATCTTCCTTAGCGCAGATGCCTTCGGGGTTCTGCCCCCGGTATCCATCCTCGATGACGAGCAGACCAAGTACCATTTCCTGTCAGGTTTTACCGCCAAGCTGGCGGGCACGGAGCGGGGCATCACCGAGCCGGTGCCTACTTTCTCGGCCTGTTTCGGCAAGGCCTTTCTCAGCCTGCACCCGGTCACTTATGGCAAGGTGCTGGTATCGCGGATGGACGCCGTGAACGCGAAGGCGTACCTGGTCAATACCGGTTGGAACGGCACCGGCAAGCGAATATCCATCAAGGATACGCGGGCGATCATCGATGCGATCCTCGACGGCTCCATCGAGAAGGCGGAAACCTCGACCCTGCCCATATTCAACCTGGTCATACCCCGGGCCCTGCAGGGCGTTGACAGCCGCATACTCGATCCGCGCAATACCTACGCCGACGCGAGTGAGTGGGAGCGTAAAGCGGTGGACCTTGCCCAGCGCTTTATAAAGAACTTCGCGCTCTTCACCGACAACGACGAGGGCAAGGCCCTGGTGGCCGCCGGACCCCAGCTGTAGCCGGTGTTGGCAGCCGGGTTCCCCTGGGTCCTCCCGCAGGGCCTGTGCAAGCTATCCTGCGCGGCCGATATGGAGCGGTCTGTCGCAGGCTGAATGCCGCGGGCTGCGCCCCGGAAGGGCTTGAAATTTCCAGCCGCTGACCCCATTGAACTCACTCCCGGTCGAACTACCTGGACCAACTCCATATCTGAATGAGGACGCCATGACCGCAGACGTACGCAAGGAAACCCTGGGTTTCCAGACAGAAGCCAAGCAGCTGCTGCACCTTATGATCCACTCCCTGTACAGCAACAAGGAAATTTTCCTGCGGGAACTCATTTCCAACGCCAGTGATGCCATCGACAAACTCCGCTTCGCCGCCCTGGCCGATCCCGGCCTGCTGGAAGGCGGGGGCGAGTTGCATATCCAGGTGGATGTGGTCAGCAACAAGAAGCTGCACACCATCACCATCAGCGATAATGGCATTGGCATGAACCGGCAGGAGGTCATCGAGAACCTCGGCACCATCGCCAAGTCGGGAACGGCCGCGTTCCTGCAGAACCTGACCGGCGACCAGAAAAAGGACTCGCAACTGATCGGCCAGTTCGGCGTGGGCTTTTATTCGGCATTCATCGTGGCTGAAAGGGTCGAGGTACATACCCGCAAGGCTGGCGAGGCCGCCGACCAGGGTGTCCTGTGGGAATCCCACGACAAAACGGAGTTCAG
>CAYTDW010000371.1:0-3937 GCA_964436585.1 uncultured Halioglobus sp.
CCAGAACCACCAGCCGCCCCAGCCCAACTCGTAATAGGCCCACCAGCTGCCGAGCATGATACCCAGGGACAGGAATGCCCAGGCGACGTTGGTCCAGGGGCGCGACCAGCGCGCCCAGGAGGCGTCCAGTCGGCCCCCGAGCAGGGCGGCAATGGCGAACGCGAAGGCCACCGAAAAGCCCACATAGCCCATATACAGCAGCGGCGGGTGAATGATCAGGCCGGGATCCTGCAACAGCGGATTGAGATCATTGCCATCTGCCGGCGTGCCCGGCAACAGCCGCTCGAAGGGATTCGAGGTGAACAGCATGAAGGAGATAAAGCCCACCCCTATCGCCCCCATCACCGCCAGGACCCTCGACAGCACCAGCAGCGGCAGCTGGCCGCTGAATACCGCCACCGCGGCGGTCCAGACACACAGAATCAGGGCCCACAACAGCAGGGAGCCCTCGTGGTTGCCCCACACGGCGGAAAATTTATAGATCGGCGGCAGCAGGCTGTTGCTGTTGGACGCCACCACCTTGACCGAGAAATCGTCCTGCAGGAAGGCGATGGACAGGCAGGCGAAACTGATGCCCACGAACACCAGCAGGCCGACTGCGAGCCCGGGGGCAATCGCCATCGCCCCGCTATTGCGGCGCCAGGCGCCCCAGGCCGGTACCACGGCCAGGATGATGGCCAGGCAAAAGCCGATAATGAGCGCGAAATGACCGATTTCGGGGATCATTTGGCCCTGCCCTTGTGATCGTAGCCCGACTGCTCCAGGGCGTCGGCCACTTCCGGCGGCATATAGTTCTCGTCGTGCTTGGCCAGCACCTCCGAAGCCATCAGAACACCCTCCTCATTGAGCTTGCCCGAGGCCACGGCCCCCTGGCCCTCGCCGAACAGGTCCGGCAGGATGCCCTCGTAGACCACGTTCACATTGGCCTTGTAGTCGGTCAGCACGAAGCGCACTTCCAGGCTGTCGTCGCTGCGCTGGACGCTGTCAGCCAGCACCATGCCCCCGACCCGGATCGGCTGACCCACCGGCGCCTTGCCCGCGGCGATCTCCGCCGGCGGAAAAAACAGGTTGATGTTGCCACTCAGCGCATACACCACAAGGCCAGCCGCGGCGCTGGAAAACAACACCACGAACAGCACCAGGTAAAGCCTTTGCTTGCGCACGGGATGCATTAATTGCCCTCCAACCCTGTAGTCGGACCCTGTTGCTGGCGTTTTTGTTCCCCCGCCAGCCGGCGCAGGAACCTGCGTTGCCGCCGGCGCGGAACCATCAGTATGAGCGCAACCACGATGAGGCTGATGGTGTAGGCGGACCAGACGTAAGCGCCGTGACCCTCCATGGCCAGGGCGGCACCGAGGCTCTCGAAGTACATCAGCCGCGATCCCCCTGCGCCAGTTTCCTGACCCAGCCGGTCCTGGCTTCACGCTCGAGGATTTCAGCGCGCATGTTGAGCAACAGGCAACAGGTAAACAGCGCGTAGAACACCGCGATCATCAGCAACAGCGGGTACAGCATGCTGGGGTCGATGCTGGAGCCGCCGCTGAACTTGATGGAAGCCGGCTGGTGCAGGCTGTACCACCAGTCGACGGATTTGTAGATGATGGGAATATTGACCATGCCCACCAGGCTGAGCACGGCGCAGGCCTTGCCCGCCGCCTCCTTGTTGTCGTAGGCCTCGTAGAGGGCAACCACACCAAGATAAAGGAACAACAGGATCAGCATGGAGGTGATCCTCGCATCCCACACCCACCAGGTGCCCCAGGTCGGCTTGCCCCAGATCGAGCCGGTGACCAGGGCGATGAAGGTGAGGGCCGCGCCGATGGGGGCGCAGGACTTCAGGGCCACGTCCGCCATTTTCATTTTCCAGATCAGGCTGACCGCGCCGGCCAGGGCCATCACGTAATAGCCGGCCAGGGCTACCACCGCCGCCGGCACGTGGATATAGATGATGCGATAGCTGTTGCCCTGGCGGAAATCCGGGGCGGTATAGAGCAGGCCCCAGACCAGCCCCGCGCACAGGGCGAGGAGAGTGACGGGGAGCAGCCAGCGCAGGATGGTCCCGGCGATGCGATACAGCCATGGCGGGGAACCCAGTTTATGAAAGAAGGACCACATACGGGCGGCGATTATACAGTGCGATCGGGGTCGCCCCACAACCGGAAGCGCAAATTAAACTTGATCTGACGCAACGGTAGTTCAGGCATCGACGCTGATTCGCAGACCTGCGGCGATCGCCAGCGGCGCCAGGGCCACGGCGAGACAGAGCATGGCGCCGATCAGCGCCAGGTAAGGCGTGGCGGGAATGCCCAGCGCGGCGTTGCGCACCGCGGCGCTGCCGAAAATGAGCACCGGCATGTAGAACGGCAATATCAGCAGGGTAATCAGTACGCCACCCCGCTTCAGGCCCACGGTCAGTGCGGCGCCGATACCGCCCACCAGGCTGAGCACCGCGGTACCCAACAGCAGACTGGCCACCAGCGCTCCCAGCGCCGGGGCGGGCAGGTTGAGCATCAGGGCAAAGAGCGGGGAGACCAGCGCCAGCAGCAGGCCGGTCAGCAGCCAGTGGGCACCGATATACGCCAGCACCGAGAGGAACAGGGGCTGGGGGGCGAGCAACAGTTGCTCCAGGCTACCGTCCTCGAAATCGCTGCGGAACACCGTGTCGGAAGTCAGCAGGTTGGACAGGAGGGCGATGATCCAGAGGATACCCGGGGCGAAACCCGCCAACTGGTCCGGCGCCGGGCCGAGCCCGAGCGGAAACAGCGCCACCACCATGGCGAAGAACAACAGGGGATTGCCGATCTCGATGGGGCGCCGCACCGCCAGGGTGAGCTGCCGGCGCAGCAGCACCAGGCAGAACCGGGCAGTGCCGGGTGACCGCGCCGCCGCGCTCACGCCAGCAGGCCTTCAGTGAGGCTGAGCATCTGCACCCGGTAGTCCACCCGCAACAGCTGGTGCGAGGTCATGACCACCGCCCCGCCGCGCTCCACATGCGCCACCAGCAGCGCTTCCAGTTCCGCCACGCCACCCCTGTCGATGGCGGTGAAGGGTTCGTCCAGCAACCACAGGGGGCGGGCGGAAAGGTACAGGCGGGCCAGGTTGACCCGGCGGTGCTGGCCGGCGGACAGGGCATGGCTGGGGACATCCTCGTAGCCGTACAGGCCGACCCTGGCCAGCGCGTCCTCGATCTGCCGATTGTCGTAGGCGGCCTCCCCCGCGATATGCCAGGCGAGATTCTCACGGGGAGTGAGCAGGGCTTTCACCGCCGCCTGGTGGCCCAGGTACAGCGGCGGCGCAGTGCGCTCCACCCGGCCGGTGAAGCCGTAGCGGGACAGGCCGGCGAGTATGCGCAGGAGGCTGGTCTTGCCGGCGCCATTGGGTCCATCGACCTGCAGCAGCTGGCCGGGCAGCACGGCAAAGGCCAGGTCCCGGAACAATTCCCGGCCGCCCCGTTCCAGGCAGAGGTCGTACACCGCCAGCAGGGGGTCGCCCGGTTCCCCGGACACTAGAGGTTGACCACGGCGATAGCGGGTAAATAAAGCCCCGTATCCGCCTCGACGGCGGCGCCGCCCCGGACCGCTGGATCGACCCGCAGGGAGGCGAAATCGAACAGTGCCGTGTCGCCCAGCTGCGAGGGGGCCACATTGCAGATACTGCGAAAGATACTCTCGGTGCGGCCCGGGTACTCGCGCTCCCAGGCGGCGAGCATGTGCTTGACCTGCGCCCGCTGCAGGTTTTCCTGGGAGCCGCACAGGTTGCAGGGAATGATCGGGAATTCCTTGTAGCGGGCGTAGCGCGCCAGGTCCTTTTCCTTGCAGTAGGCCAGCGGGCGAATCACCACGTTGTTGCGGTCATCGATCAGCAGCTTCGGCGGCATCGCCTTGAGCTTGCCGTTGAAGAACATGTTGAGGAACAGGGTCTCGACGATATCGTCCCG
>CAYTDW010000372.1:0-3934 GCA_964436585.1 uncultured Halioglobus sp.
ATTGTGTCATCACGTCCGGCGGGGTATCCGTCGGCGAGGAGGACCATGTGAAGGCCCAGGTCGAACAGCTGGGTCAGCTGGATCTGTGGCGCCTGGCGATCAAGCCTGGCAAGCCGTTGGCTTTCGGGCGGATCGGTGACACACCCTTCATCGGCCTGCCGGGGAACCCCACCTCGGTGTTCGTTACCTTCTGCCTGGTCGCGCGCCCCTTTCTGTTGCGCTCGCAGGGGGTGAGTGAGGCGCCGCTACCGCGCCTGCAGGCCCTGGCCGCATTCCGGGTCGATAAGCCAGGCCTGCGCCAGGACTACCTGCGGGTGACCCTGAGCAATGCTGGCTGCGGGCTGCAGGCGACGCCGTTCCCGAACCAGAGCTCCGGTGTGCTGAGTTCTGTCTGCCACAGTAACGCCCTTGCGGTTATTCCGCCGGGAACAAGTGTCGCCGAGGGTGACAGGGTAGAGGTGATACTGCTGGATACGCTGGCCTGAGCTTGCTGCCGTCGGCTGCTAATCAGCGTACTTCTGGAACACCAGGGAGGCATTGGTGCCACCGAAGCCAAAACTGTTCGACATCACCCGCTGCAGGTCCACATTGTCGTGGCGCTGCAGGGCAATTGGCAGGCCTTCGGCTTCCGGGTCCAGAGTTTCGATATTCGCGGATGCGGCTATGAAGCCCGCCTGCTGCATCAGCAGTGAATAGATGGCTTCCTGTACACCGGCGGCCCCCAGCGAGTGGCCGGACAGGGACTTGGTGGAGCCGATGACCGGGATGTGGTCGCGATCCTGGTAGGCGGCGCGCACGGCTTTTAATTCCTGGATGTCACCGGCGGGCGTGCTGGTGCCATGGGCGTTGATGTAGTCCACCGGCCCGGTGACCGTGGCCAGGGCCTGCTGCATACAGCGCGTCGCGCCCTCACCCGAGGGCGCTACCATGTCGTGGCCGTCGGAGGTGGCGCCGTAACCCACCAGCTCCGCATAAATTTTCGCCCCGCGCCTGAGGGCGTGTTCCAGGTCTTCCACCACCAGCATGCCACCACCGCCGGCGATGACAAAACCGTCGCGGTTGGCATCATAGGCCCTGGAGGCTCGCTCGGGGTTATCATTGTACTTGGTGGAGAGCGCGCCCATGGCGTCAAACAGGCTGCTCAGGGTCCAGTGCAACTCCTCCCCGCCGCCGGCGAATACGATGTCCTGTTTGCCCAGCTGGATCTGCTCCATCGCATTGCCGATACAGTGGGCACTGGTGGAACAGGCGGATGAAATGGAGTAATTCACGCCCTTTATCTTGAAGGGTGTCGCCAGGCAGGCGGAGACCGTGCTTCCCATCGTCTGGGTCACGCGATACGGCCCCACCTTGCGGATCCCGCGCTCGCGTAAAATGTCGGCGGCCTCTACCTGCATTGCCGCCGAAGCGCCGCCGGATCCGGCGATGATGCCGGTGCGCACATTCGATATGTCCGCGGCTTTCAGCCCGGAATCGTCAATGGCCCGCTCCATGGCGATATAGGCGTAGGACGCGGCGTCCGCCATGAAGCGCAACTGCTTGCGATCCACCAGCGACGGAATGTCGATCTCGGGCGCGCCGGCCACGTGGGACCGCATACCCATATCGATTTGCTCCTGCCGAATGCGGATGCCTGAGCGTCCTTCATACAGCGAGCGGGTCACAGTCTGCGCATCGTTGCCCAGGCACGAAACGATCCCCAGACCGGTAATAACGACTCTTTTGCCCATAGGATTAGAACGACTCCGTCGATTTGAACAGGCCGACCCGCAGGTCGGCGGCCGTATAGATTTCACGACCGTCCACCGACACGCTGCCATCGGCTATGCCCATCACCAGCTTGCGCTCGATGACACGCCGTATGTCTATGTTATAGACCACTTTGGATGCCGAGGGCAGCACCTGGCCGCTGAACTTGACCTCGCCGCAACCCAGCGCCCGCCCCCGGCCGGGATTTCCGCGCCAACCCAGGAAAAAGCCGACCAGCTGCCACAGTGCGTCCAGGCCCAGGCAGCCAGGCATAACGGGATCCCCGGGAAAGTGGCACTGGAAAAACCATAAATCGGGGTGGATATCGAGTTCAGCGATGATCTGTCCCTTGTCGTGCTTGCCGCCCTCGGAGCTGATGTGGGTAATACGGTCCAGCATCAGCATATTGTCCGTGGGCAACTGTGCATTGCCCGGACCAAACAGTTCGCCCTTGCCGCAGGTGATTAATTCGGCCCTGCTGTAGGCACTCTTCGCTGTCATAGCATGTCCAGGGTTAGCTTGATGTCTGCGTCGCCGGAATGGGTCTGCCGGCTGTGCTGTTGCCGGAAACCAGGCGTGGCTCCGGGGGGCCTCGCTATTTTAATTGCTGAGGGCCACATGTCCAGCGCATTTCCCCGGTTGCGCCTGTTTCCCTTGACCCGGGTCACAGCCCGGTGACCCAGGGGTCTACTCGGTAGCCAAGCATATTGGCATCCGCTACCATATCGACACTTTTGGGCGCCTGGGCGGAGCCCTGTACAAGAGAAGACCTCCACCAGAATTTTCTTACCGCGACCCGCGGCAGGTGATACAGGAATAATATGCTAACACCCGTACTTCTCTCCGGTGGCGTCGGCAGCCGGCTTTGGCCGGTCTCGCGCGAGACTCACCCCAAGCAATTCCTGCCCCTGGCCAGTGAGCTGTCGATGTTGCAGGAAACCCTGCGCCGGACCTCCGGGTTGGAGGAGGGGCCGCCGCTGGTGGTGTGCAACGAGGAACATCGCTTCATGGTGGCGGAACAGTTGCGCCAGGTGAAGATCAAGGCCAGCGCCCTGATCCTTGAGCCCCAGGGCCGCAATACCGCCCCTGCCGTCGCCCTGGCAGCCATCCAGGCGTTAAAGGCTGACCCGGAAGCACTGCTGCTGGTACTTCCCGCCGACCACCTGATCCAGGACGTGGGCGCCTTTGCCCGTGCCGTCGGCCTGGCGGTTCCCCTGGCGGCGCAGGGTCGCATGATGACTTTCGGCGTGGTGCCGTCGAGCCCGGAAACCGGTTACGGCTACATCAAGTGCGGCGCGGCCCTCGATACAGAGCTTTACGACCTCGAGAGCTTCGTTGAGAAGCCGGACGCCGCCACGGCCCAGGCCTACCTCGACAGCGGCAATTATCTGTGGAACAGCGGCATGTTCCTGTTGCGCGCGGCCACCTACCTGGAACAGTTGGGTGCGCACGCACCCGCGATACTCGGACACTGTCGCGAGGCAATGGCAGGGGCCAGCGCTGACATGGACTTTGTACGTCCTGCTGCCGACGCCTTCCTCGAGTGCCCGAGTGACAGCATCGATTACGCGGTCATGGAAAAAACCGACCTCGGCGGTGTGGTCTCCCTGGATTGCGGCTGGAGCGATGTGGGAGCCTGGTCCGCCCTGTGGGATGTGGCGGAGCGCGACAGCAGGGGCAACGCCTGCAAGGGTGATGTCATGCTCGAGAGCTGCAGCGACAGCTACTTCCGCAGCGATTCGCGCCTGCTGGCCGGGATCGGGGTGAGCGATCTGGTGGTGGTGGAAACCGCCGACGCAGTGCTGGTCGCCGATCGCGCCAGGGTGCAGGACGTCAAACTCATCGTCAATCGCCTGAAGCAACAGCGTCGCCCCGAGGTTTCGCAGCACCGGCGAGTGTATCGCCCCTGGGGCTCCTACGAGTCGCTGGTGACCGCCCAGCGCTTCCAGGTCAAGCGCATCGTGGTCAACCCAGGGCACACGCTCTCGCTGCAAATGCACCATCACCGCGCCGAGCACTGGGTAGTTGTGCACGGCACCGCGGAAGTCACCTGCGAGGACAAGGTTTTTATGCTGGGGGAGGATGAATCGACCTACATACCCCTGGGTCACAAGCACCGCCTCGCCAATCCCGGTCGTATCCCGCTGGAACTGATCGAGGTGCAGTCCGGCGCCTACCTCGGCGA
>CAYTDW010000373.1:0-3911 GCA_964436585.1 uncultured Halioglobus sp.
CTTGCCCCAGGCGCCCATCACGAAGGCGTCGTTGACGGACATGCAGACGATGGTGTCGACACCCTTGGCCTTGATCTTGTCGGCATTGACCACGTAGCCGGGCAGGTGGGTCACGCTGCAGCCCGGGGTGAAGGCCCCCGGGACCGCGAACAGCAGCACCTTCTTGCCGGCAAAAATCGCGTCTGTGCTGATATCGACCGGGCCTTTCTCGCCCATGGTTTTGAGGGTACAGCCTGGAATCTTGTCGCCGGCCTTGATGGTCATGATACGCTCCTTGGTTAACGGGTTGTGGGTAGACGGGGAATAATAGCAGATGGGCGACGCGATGCACTGCCCGTTGTGTGCCGGCGCGGCGCTGGTGCCATTTCACGAGGATCGGCGCCGACCCTACCTGCGCTGCGGCGACTGCGCCCTCATATTCGTGCCGCCCGACTTTTATCTGGATCCGCCGGCGGAGCGCGCGCAGTACGACCTGCACCAGAACCGGGTCGACGATCCGGCCTATCGGGCTTTTTTGTCCCGCCTGGCGCTGCCGCTGGCGGCGCGCCTGGCCCCTGGCGCCCGCGGCCTGGATTTTGGTTGCGGGCCCGCTCCTGCCCTGGCCTGGATGCTGCGCGAGGCGGGGTACGAAGTGAACCTGTACGATATTTTCTACCGGCCCGACCTGGAGGTGTTGCGGGGGCATTACGATTTTATCAGCACCACGGAGGTGGTTGAGCACCTCCATCACCCCGGGCGGGAGCTCGCCCGCCTGTGGGGCCTGCTGGTTCCCGGGGGCTGGCTGGGCGTGATGACCAAGCTGGCAGGGGATCCCGCCGCTTTTGCCGCCTGGCACTACAAGAATGACCCCACCCATGTGTGCTTTTTCAGCGTCGAGACCTGGCAGTGGTGGGCGCGGCAGCGGGGTGCGCTCCTCGAAATTCACGGTGCCGACGTCATCCTGCTGGGGCCAAAGTAGCGTTGCCGCCAGTGCGAGTTAACCGGCTGCCTGCAGCAGCGTGGCATAGATGCTCTCACAGTCCCGGTAGAAGCTGAGCTCCTTGTCACCCAGGTAGGGAGCCACCATGGTGAGCAGCTGCAGCACGCCCTGGTGGATGGTGACCTCGGGCGAGCGGCCATCGTGGAGCAGTTGCTCGTAGTTGAACCAGAACGTGAGGGTGAGTGTCATGTTGTCGACCAGGCCCAGTAATTGCTGGTCCCTGGCGGCGATGATGTCCTGCTGCAACAGGGTCTGGCAAATGGCGAACATGGCTGCGCGCTTGAGCTGGATGAGGCGCTTGAAACTCCTGCGGATATCAGGGTAGCGCTGCAGGATGTCGTCCAGGTTGTAGTAGAGAAAACGGTACTGGTACATCTCCTCCATCACCACGTAGAGGTAGTACCAGTTATTTTCCACCTGGCCTTTTTCGCTGCTCAGCGGCTGTTCGATGGGTGCCGTGAGCGTACTGCCCAGCGCCAGCTCGTACTGCTGGAACAGCTCGGCGATGATCTGGTCCTTGCCCTTGAAGTGGTAGTAGAGATTGCCGGGGCTGATGTCCATTTCGTTGGCAATGTCTATGGTGGTGGTGTGCGCCTCACCCTCGGCGTTGAAAATTGCAAGGCTGGTTTCGAGAATACGGTCCCTCGTTTTCATCGGGTGCAGCCATCAGGCTTTTTTGCCGCCCCCCGGCGCTCGCTTCTTGCGGCTGGCTTTCACCGTTGCCTTGCGGCCCGTTACCTTGGCAACGGCCGCTCTGCGCCGGTTTGCGGGCTTCTCGCCCAGGCCCTGTTCCGCCAGGGCACGGGCCAGTTTATCGACCTTGCGACTGAGCTGGTCCACCTTTTTCTGCAGGGCCGCAATGTCCTCGATCCGCGCCGGGCGCTGCATGTGGAAATTTTCCCTGACGCGGTTTATGCGCTGTTCCACCGAGCTTTTGGCCGCGGCGCTGGCTTCCAGGGCGCTGCGCGCGTCCTCCTCCAGCGCGCTGCCGGCCTTGACCAGGTCGCGAAACAGTTTTGGCGGTTCCATCGCGCGCTCCAGTCGGCCCTGGGCTTCATCCACCGCTTTGCCATAGGCGCCAACCCCCGCCAGCCAGATGTTCTTGGCTATTTCGCTGGCCTTGTCACTCACCTTGCTTTTTTCATCGCTCATACCGGCTGCCCTCTGTGTTGTTCGCGCGGGTCGGGATAATGCGCTCGATCAGCCATTTAAACAGATTGTCGGGCAAAAAAAAGGGGCCACAAAGTGGCCCCCGAAAATTCCTCGAAAACGAGGATAAATGGTCCTGGATGGGTCCCGCTTAGGCAGCGGTCTTGAAACCTACGTTCTCTTTCAGTTCAACCAGGCGCGCCTTGACCTTCTTCAGCTGTTTCTCCAGCTTCTTGCGGTCAGTCAGGCTGTCCAGATCCAGTTTGGGAAGCTCGATTTCCTTGAGGGCGACCTTGGCGTCTTTCTCGACTTTCTGGCCGCGCTTGACCAGTTCCTTGTACAGTTTGTCAGCCTTCTTGCGGCGGGCTTCCAGCTGGTCCTGCATGTTGCTGAACTGCTCCTGTGCCTGATCGTAGGCCTTGCCGTAGAAGCCGAGGCTGGCCAGGAACGCATTGCGACCGGCTTCCTGCGCCTTCGCCGCGAATTCGGGTGCGGCTTTGCGCACAACCGGCCTGCCCTTGGCAGCGGTCTTGCGGGCGGTTACAGGCTTGCGCTTGGCAGCGACTTTGCGCTTGGCAGCGGCCTTGGGTGCTGTTCCAACTTTGGATGCTTCAGCCATGATTCAAATCCTCGATAGTGAATTTACTGGGGTGTTGCCACCAGTTCGAGGCGAGAATACGCAAATTAATTAGAATAAACATACTAGAAAGGGGCTTAATTTTGCCCCCGGGCGGCGATCCGCCACGCATCGCGGCGCGCACCGGCCGTGTATGGTGCCGACTACGGGCTCAGTGGAGAACCGGCGGGGATTGCGCTTGCAGAATGTCCTGCAAGTCCGCGCGCTGGTAGCGGTACTGCTGGTTGCAGAACTCGCAATCCATGGTGATGTGATCCATTTCCTGCAACAGGCTTTCGATCTCGGCGACACCGATGGCGGCAAGTGCCCGCAGGGTGCGCTCCCTGGAGCAGCTGCAGCGAAAAACCACGGGAGTGGGCGCATACAGTCGCACCGAATCCTGGTGATAGAGCCGGTATAGCAACTCCCGGCTGTCCAGCTCCAACAGGTCCTGCGCCCTGATGGTAGCGGCAAGGGCGCAGGCATGCTCCCACTGCTGCTGCCGCTGCTCCGGGTCGGTGATCAATTGCGCCGGCAGCTGCTGCAGTAGCAGGCCTCGGGCGCGCTGCCCCTCGGCCGCCAGCCACAGGCGCGTTCCCAGTTGTTCCGACTGCTCGAAATAGGCGTCAATGCTGCGGGCCAGGGAGTCACCGCTGAGCGGCACTATCCCCTGGTAGCGCGTGCCCTGGCGCGGATCGACGGTAATGGCGAGCGAGCCCTTGCCCAGCAATTGCCCGAAGTCATTTGCCGTCGCATGATCAGCGCCCCGGGCGATGCCCCGCACTTCCCCCGAACTGCTGCACTCCGCCATCAACAGGGGTATCTGCCCTTCGGAACGAGCCTGCAGCACAAGCTTGCCCTCAAACTTGAGAATGCCCCGCAGCAGCACCGCCGCCGCCAGCAACTCGCCCAGCAGGCGGCCGACACCGGGCGCGTACTGGTGCACGGCAAGGATGTCGCCGAAGGCGCTATCCAGCTGCACGCACTCGCCGCGAATATCCGTCTCATCAAACAGAAAGCGCCAGGCTTGGTCGCCAGCGGGCAGTTGGGGAGTGTCGGTTGAGTCGTCCATGGGGCGTGATTGTAAGCCAATAAGTATGCCGCTGGCTGCATGGCTGAACTGTTCTGGCTGTCCTTGCGTATGATCAGCGGTTAATTCGAAGTAGA
>CAYTDW010000374.1:0-3909 GCA_964436585.1 uncultured Halioglobus sp.
ACCTCGCCCCCACCTCCAGCACTACCGCCGCCCTGGTCATGGGGGATGCCCTGGCCATAGCCCTGCTGGAGGCGAGGGGGTTTACCGCGGACGACTTCGCCTTTTCCCACCCGGGAGGCACCCTGGGCAAGAAACTGCTGCTGAAAGTGGCTGATATCATGCGTTCCGGACCTGCCATCCCGCGAGTGGAACGCACCACTACCGTCGCCGAAGCACTGCTGGAGATCAGCGACAAGGGGCTGGGCATGACCACGGTTGTCGACACCCGGGGACACCTGGTCGGGATTTTCACGGATGGCGACCTGAGGCGGACGTTGAAGGCCCGGATCGACATCAACCGGACTCCCATGGGCGAGTTGATGAGCTCTGGCGCCAAGACCGCCAACCCCGACATGCTGGCTGCGGAGGCAATGCGGATCATGGAAGCGAATGAAATCAGCTCGCTGGTGGTCATGCACGACGATCGCAGCATCGCCGGCGTCATCCACCTGAAGGACCTGTTACACGCAGGGCTGGCCTGAGCCTTCACCTGCAAAAAATAAAATTGCCTCTTCCGGCGAACCGGTTACCATCGGCACGGGTCAGAACAATGCGGCAGTACCGCCGTGCGATGTTGCGCCGAAATGGAGAACCGCCATGTCCAACTACAGCCCCGAAGGCGGGGGCCAGCGCGTTTCGGGCTGGAGGGCGCCTGTTGCCATTGCCACCCTGCTCGCTGGCCTGCTGCCTGCCGGAGCCAGCTTCGCGCTGCCGGAGGACCGCGACCAGCCCATCCAGATAACGGCGGATACCGCCATCCGGGATGAGAAGCAGGGCGTCACCGTCTACACCGGCAATGTACACATGATCCAGGGCAGCCTTGATATCGTCGCCGACACCATCACCATCTTTCATGAAACCGCCCAGGCGGACAAAATTGTCGCCGAGGGCAAACCAGCCAGGATGCAGCAACAGCCGGCGACAGATGAAGCTCTGGTCAACGCCAGGGCCGAGATCATCGAATACTACAAAATTGAGGACCGGGTGCACCTGAGGGTTAATGCCGAATTTACCCAGGACGGCGCCTCCGTCACCGGCGACACCATTGACTACTACATAACCGAGCAGTTGGTGAAGGCGGATTCCGGGGAATCACCGGACAGCAAACGGGTAAGGGTTGTGATCCCGCCCACGCTCCTGCGCGAGGAAAAGCCAGGCAATGGCCCAGCTCAAAGCAACTAATCTCGCCAAGAGCTTCCGCGGCCGGGAGGTCGTCCAGGATGTGTCACTCGAAATCGAAAGCGGCCAGATAGTGGGACTGCTGGGCCCAAACGGCGCTGGCAAGACAACCTGCTTCTACATGATCATCGGGATCATTCGCGCAGACCGCGGCTCCATCAGTATCAATGGCGAGGAACTCACCGCCCTGACCATGCACCAGCGGGCCCGGCGCGGCATCGGCTACCTGCCCCAGGAGGCATCGATTTTCAGGAAGCTCAGCGTTGGCGACAATATCATGGCCATCCTGCAGACGCGGTCCGACCTCAACAAGGCGCAGCGCCTGGCCCGCCGGGACGAGTTGTTGGCGGAATTCCATGTCGACCACCTGCGCGACAACATGGGGCAGTCGCTCTCTGGCGGCGAACGCCGGCGGGTGGAAATCGCCCGCGCCCTGGCTACGGAACCGGCCTTTATTCTGCTCGACGAACCCTTCGCCGGGGTCGACCCGATCTCGGTGAGCGACATCAAGCAGATCATCAAACACCTGCGCGACCGCGGCATAGGCGTACTGATCACCGATCACAATGTCCGCGATACGCTCGACATCTGTGAAAAGGCCTATATTGTCGGCGAGGGCCACATTATCGCCGCCGGCTCCGCCCACGAGATACTGGCCAACAGGAAGGTGCGGCAGGTCTACCTGGGAGACCATTTCCGGATGTAGTTCCCTGCCGCTGTGCCGGCACAGCGGGGTCCCGGAGAACCCGTTCACACTTTCTACATGTCGCACGCAAACCTGCTATAAAATACAAGCAAATTCCGCGCCAAGCGGTTGCCTCCCCCCTCAGCCGGGGGCTACACTGGTGCTGTAATTCGTCGCATTTCCAGTGTGCCGGGGGCAAGAGCCCCCCAGGAATCCCACCAGCTCCATGAAACAGTCGCTGCAACTAAAACTGGGCCAACAGCTGACGATGACCCCGCAGCTGCAACAGGCCATACGGTTGCTGCAGCTGTCGACTATGGATCTCCAGCAGGAAATCCAGCTGGCCCTGGACAGCAACCCGATGCTGGAGATGGCGGACGAGGACAACGATCCCGCGGAACAGTTCAGCCTGCGCGACGACCGCGCCGAGGGCGAGCAGGGTGGCGCGGACGCCCCGCTGGAAACCGTCGAGTACGGCAGCGCAGAATTGCCCGACAACGACGCCGACTGGACCGCGGGACTTGCCGAGGACCTGCCGGTCGACACCCAGTGGGACGACTTGCTGCCGGGAGCTTCGGCCTCGACTTTCTCCGGCGATGACCTGGCGGACACCGGGTTTGAAAACAGTAATCCCGCCAGTGATTCCCTGCGCGAGCAGCTGCTGTGGCAGCTCAACCTGACCCGGCTGTCAGATGTCGATCGCCTGATCGCCCTGGCCATCATTGATGCCACTGATGACAACGGCCGTGTGACGCAGGACCTCGAGGACATCAGCCAGGCCCTGTCACAGGAAATGGACCTCGAAATCGAGCTCGACGAAGTGGTCGCGGTATTGCACCGCCTGCAGCAGTTTGAACCCGCCGGCGTATGTACTCGCGACCTGCAGGAGTGCCTGCTGGTGCAACTGCAGCAACTGCCCCCCTCGACTCCGTGGCTGGAGCAGGCCCGAATGGTCCTGAGCCGCCATATCAACCAGCTCGGCAACGGCGACTACGCCCAGATACTGCGGCGTACCCGGCTAAAGGAGTCCGAACTGCGACATGTGCTGACCCTGATCCAGTCCCTCGACCCGAATCCGGGCCAGTCGGTGGGCCGGGACCAGACCGAATATGTCGTGCCCGATGTCTTCGTCAGCAAGAAGGATGGCCGCTGGGTGGTTGAGCTGAATCCGGATATAGCGCCGCGGCTGCGCATCAACAGCAACTACGCAAGCCTGATCAAGCGGGCCGACAGCAGCGCCGACAACACCTTTCTGCGGGATAACCTGCAGGAAGCGCGCTGGTTCCTGAAAAGCCTGCATAGTCGCAATGAGACCCTGATGAAGGTGGCAACCAGGATTGTCGAGCACCAGCGCAACTTCCTCGAATACGGCGCCGAGGCCATGAAGCCCCTTGTGCTGCACGAAATCGCCACGCTGGTGGAAATGCACGAATCCACCATCTCCCGGGTTACCACGCAGAAGTACATGCATACACCCCGCGGCGTATTCGAACTCAAGTACTTTTTTTCCAGCCATGTGGCAACGTCTTCCGGCGGTGAATGCTCAAGCACCGCGATTCGGGCACTCATTCGCAAACTGGTCGCCGCGGAAAATCCCCGCAAGCCGCTCAGCGATAACAAGATCGCCGATCTGCTGCAGGAACAGGGCGTGGAGGTGGCCCGGCGAACCATCGCCAAGTACCGCGAGTCGCTGCTGATACCGCCCTCCAATGAACGCAAGCGGCTGGTATAGCCATGGGGGAAGCCACAGTGGTGAAAAATCTCGTTTCCCGTCCGCCAGTGGACTAGAATTCTGTCTGATGCAAAGCAAATCCGGCGCTTGCCGGTGCCGGGCCAGCCGGCCTAAACCAGAGAAGGAGCTGTGTATGCAAATAAACGTCAGTGGTCACCATGTGGAGGTCACAGATCCGCTAAGAGGCTATGTCGAGAGTAAATTCCAACGCCTGCAGCGGCATTTCGACCAGATTACCAACACCCAGGTCACACTGATCGTAGAAAAAATGGTG
>CAYTDW010000375.1:0-3899 GCA_964436585.1 uncultured Halioglobus sp.
CTGTGCCATGCCGTTGAGCGTGGTGCCCAGGTGTACCCAGCCCTCGTGCACCTCGAGCACATCGATGTCCAGCGCATTGAAACTGGCGTCGCTGCGTATTTTCAGGTAATCGGATCCGGCGGCGGCGTCGGCAGTCATCTGGTCATTCAGCAGCACCCGTATGCCGGCGTCGGGAAAGGCGTTAAGCAGCCGCGTATTGAGTATCTCCACGGCGCGCTCGGCGCTTATGTTTTTTTCCGCTTCCATCATCGACTGGTTTTTCAGCAGGTTTATCAGGGTGGCTTCCATGGTCGTGCCCAGATCCGCAAGGGTCGGGTCGCCGGCATGAAACACGTCCGACGCCGAACCGTAGAGCTCCTCCGAGTAGACGCCGAAGTCCGGCGTTCCCCGCGCCTCCAGCAGCCGCACAACGGTCTGGTACTCCCTGCAGATGCGCCGCATGATCGTCGCCAGCGGGTTCAATTGCCCGAGCTTGCGGGCGATATCCCTGTCTATCTGGTGGAATACATTGCGCGCAGCCGCGGGATCGAACTCGAGGGGGTTCTTGCGCTGGTAATACGCCGTGTCCACGGCCGGCAAGGCCTTGCAGTCGCTGGCGAAAAAATCGCTGCGTACGCTGTTGCACCACTTTATCCCATCGAGGATGCGGATGGGTCGCTGGGCTTCCACGATGCGGTCTGACAGCTCCCGCACCAGTTCGAGGTACCTGGTGTTGTTCTCAGACATGCGCTTTACTCATCGGCCTCGCCCCTTTACTCACTGACAATGGCGCCATCAGCGCTTGCGCAGGATCACTGCGGTGCGCAGCCTGCTGGCCCCGAATAGACTCATGGAGGCAAAATCGGCCCGCGCAATGGGCACGTGCTGGCATTCGATAGAATCGCGATTCTCGTCGGCAATCGTCAGATGCGGGCCGATTTCCAGGTCAGGGTCGTGAAAATACAGGCATTTCTCATCAAATCCGCTGACGACTACCCAGTGGGGAGCCTTGCGGTTGTCGAGCCGGTAACTGGAAATAAGTATCAGCACGTTGTCCCCCCTGGCATAGCAATCTGCCAGCTTGCGCTGTCCTATATCGGCAAACCGCACCGGTAATTTCTGCTTTTTCGCCTGCGCGATAAACGATTCATGCACCAGGCTGATGACGCGCTTTTTGTTCGGATCGCGCACCCCATCGACAAACAGGGGCCCTTTTCTGCTGATCCAGACTTCCGCATCAAAACCACGGGCGGTCGCCGCAAGGGCGAGACCCACCGGATGGCAGCCACCGTGGCCCGATGTCATGAAAATGGTGGTCGCCTCACGCCAGATCTCCACCTCTTCCAACTGGCTGGGGGAGTATTTCGGATCGAGCCCGTTCATCGCCATCATCAACGAGGCCGGGCCACAGGTAAAAGGCGTGGTCTGGGAAATCCAGGGAATGGCCCTGTTCTGGTTAACCGGATGCAGGCGGTGGATACACTTCTCCATGCGCAGAGCGTCGCTGCGGTCCTCATAGTAACCCTGGTACAGGCCGAACTGCGTATAGCCGAGTTTGCGGTACAACTGGATTGCCGCCTCGTTATTGTTGGCAACCTCCAGGCGCATATACAGTGAACCCGCATCCCGGGCGGCCCGTTCGGCCTGTTCAATCAGGCGGCAGGCCAAGCCCTGCCCACGACGCGCCGGGTCTACCGCCAGCGAGTAAAGACGGGCGAGTCGGGTTCCGCGCCGCTGAATAACGAGAATATAACCGCCCAGTACGCCCTGGTTGTCGCTGACCAGGAAGACACAGCCCTTGTGCTTGATCCAGCGCTTGAAAGAACGCCGGCTCAGGCGATCACCCTGGAAAGCCAGGGCTTCGAGGCGCAGTAATTCCTCGATATCTGTCGCGATGACCCTGCGAACAACGCTCAAGGGGTTCCCCGGGTCAGTATCTTGCGAAAACACGCGGCCAGCGCCGACAGGGAGCGCTCGGGGTGGCGGTAATTGGGCTGCAAGCTCATTGTTACTGGTTCCTCGAGCCACGAAATATATCCCGAGCCGCAATTGACTACCAGCCGGGGCTGTAAAATACTTGCGCCGTACCCCGCGCGCCACCGCCCACAACCCGGATTCAGTCGATGTCCCAGACCCTCATTGTCATCCATAGCCTGAAGGACTGGACGCCCTATTATCCCAGCCAGCAGGTCATTGCATTCAGCGAGTACATGAACGGCAAACACCTGCGCACCGCCCCGCGCACCCGCATCATCAACCTCTGCCGCAACTTCGATTATCTATCCGAAGGGTATTACTGCTCACTGCTGGCGGAGGCTCGCGGCCACAATGTCATACCCTCGGTGCGCACCCTGAACGACCTCAGCAAGCGCGCGCTCTACCGCATCCATATAGATGACTTCGGCGAAAAGGTTTACAAGTCGCTGCAGGAGGCCGATCCTGCCGAACCGATAATCCTGCACAGCTACTTCGGGCGCACTGAGGACAAGCGCTACCACGACCTGTCGGAGAAGCTGTTTGAATCATTCCCCTGCCCTATCCTTGAAATAACCCTGCGCTGCCGCAAACGCTGGGAAATCGCCAGCCTCAAGCCGAAATCGCCGAAGCAGCTGAACGAGGCGCAGGCCGGCCACTTCGCCGAGGCCCTCAACATTTTCAGCAGGAAGGTCTGGCGCAAACACAAAAAGCAAAAGGCCGCCCGCTACGACCTGGCGATTCTATGCGATCCAGCGGAGGTGATGCCGCCGTCGAACAAGGGCGCGCTCAAGCGTTTCATCCGCGCCGGCAAGGAGATGGGCGTCGACTGTGAGGTTATCCGCCAGCGGGATTACCTGCGGCTGCCGGAATACGACGGGCTGTTCATTCGCACCACGACCAACATCGACCACTACACCTACCGTTTCGCCAAAAAGGCCGAGAACGAAGGCCTGGTCACCATCGATGACAGCAGTTCGATTTTGCGCTGTACCAACAAGATATACCTGTCCGATCTGTTCAGGATCCACAAAGTGTCTGCACCCCGCACCGTGGTCCTGTACAAGGACCAGCCAGCGCAACTGCTGGAGCTGGAACAATCCCTGGGCTTCCCCATCGTGGTAAAGATTCCCGATGGGGCGTTTTCCAAAGGCATTGAAAAGGCCCGGGATCCGGCGGAGCTGGCCGCAATCTGCAAGAAGCTGTTTCGCCATTCCACCCTGTTGCTGGCCCAGGAGTTTCTGTACACAGAATTCGACTGGCGCATCGGCGTGCTGGATAACCAGCCGCTCTACGCCTGCAGGTATTTTATGGTGAAAGACCATTGGCAGATATATCGCCACGGCAACCGCACCGACTCGGGGGGATTTGAGACCCTGCCGATTGCCGATGTACCGCACTCCGTAGTGGAGACCGCCCTGAAAGCCACCCGGCCCATCGGGTCCAGCCTCTACGGTGTGGACCTGAAAGAGCGCGACGGCAAGGGATGCGTCATCGAAGTAAACGACAACCCCAATATCGACAAGGGTATCGAGGACAAGTACCTGGGGATGGACCTGTACCGCCGAATCATGGGCACCATGCTACAACGCATGGAAGCCCGCCGTGGCCACTAATCCACTCGACTGAGACTTTTCCGCAGAGCCGCAGCCTAAAGGCTCAGGACTTTCTCGCCGCGGGAGATGCCGGCCACGCCCGAGCGCACCACCTCGAGTATCTCCACGCCAGCCATCGCCGCGACAAAGGAGTCGAGCTTGTCGCTGGTACCGGCAAGCTGGATCGTGTACACATTGGGCCCCACATCCACGATCTGGCCGCGAAAAATATCGGTGGTGCGCTTCACCTCTTCCCGCAGGACGCCCTGGGCGCGCACTTTGATCAGCATCAGGTCACGCTCGATATGGGCACCCTCTGTCAGGTCCACCAGTTTTACCACGTCAACCAGC
>CAYTDW010000376.1:0-3898 GCA_964436585.1 uncultured Halioglobus sp.
TTGCCTGGGGCCATGGTAAAAAAGGGGCCAATTCCGCTGAAGATTCTACCCATGCGTAACAGATTTGCCTGGCATTTCGGCCTGGGAAGCTGTCATTGCGGGGCGCTGACGCCCGCCGGGCGGCTCCGACGGTGATGCGCCAGCCCATGGCCTCAGCCGAACCCACCACGCTCGCGGGCTACACCCAGGCCATTGCGCTGGCACTGGAAGCCGCCGGCGCCGATCCGGTGGCAGTCCTGCGCGCGGCCCAGGTGGAGCATGTGCGCAGCAATGACCCCATGCTGCGCATCACCGACTCGGATATCAACGCGATCTACGAGCGGGCGGTGGCTGCCACCGGCGACCCCTACTTCGGTCTGCGCGTAGCCAGCTATATCCTGCCGGGCATGCTGCACGCGTTGGGTTATGCGCTGCTCGCCAGCGAGACCCTGGAGGAATTCTGCAAACGCGTCGTGCGCTACTGGAACCTGGTGGCCCAGAGCGCAAACTTCAGTGTCGTTGATGACTGCGTGGAGCTGAAGCTGGAGGCGCAAGTGAGAAGTACCAGCCTGTGTTTCGAAACTGAAGACACGTTTGCCGCCCTGGTTCTGCGCCTCATGCGCATGGCTTGCCAGCAGGAACTGCTGCCGCTGCGGCTGGAGCTGCGACGACCCATGCCAGTGGGCGGCGATGCTCCCTACCTTGAGTATTTCGGTTGCCCGGTGCAATTCGGACGGGAGTCGCTCTGCCTCTACTTCGACCTGGCCACCATGCGCCAGCCGCTGGCTGGCGCAAGCAGGGAGCTGGCTCAGTACAACGACCAGATAGTGCTGCGCTACCTGGAAAAACTCGATCGCGACGATATTGTCAGCCGGGTTCGGGGCCACATTGTCGCGGGCCTGAGCGCGGGCACGTTCAGTCGAGCTGACATAGCCGCCAGCGTACACATGAGCGCGAGCACACTACAGGTCAAGCTGGCCAGGGCAGGGCTGTCATTCCAGCAGTTGCTGGATGAGACCCGCCACGAAATTGCCCTGGGCTACATCGAGCAGAGCCGCCTGTCGATAACCGAGATTGCGTTCATGCTGGGATTTTCCGATCTGAGTAATTTTATCCGGGCCTTCAAACGCTGGACCGGGAAGTCTCCCACGGAGTTTCGCAGCCAGTGCCATTGAGTCGCCCGGGCCAGGCGTCAAGCGCGCAACTGTTTTTAGTGGGCCGCCGTCATCTGCACACGAGGGAATATGCCATGCAAGTATTGCGAACCACCGAATCGGGAGCACCGTCATGAGACAGGTATGGATCACTGCCAAGGGTGCGCCCGAAACCCTGCAACTGCGCCAGGCGCCAGAGCCGCAGGCAGGCAGCGGCCAGTTGCGCATCCGGGTCGCCTTTGCCGGTATCAATTTCGCCGACATCCAGGCCCGTATGGGCCAATACCCGGACGCCCCGCCCCTACCTTGCGTGGTGGGCTACGAGGTCTCCGGTATCGTCGACCAGGTGGGTGCCGGGGTGACGGGTTTCAGCACAGGCGACCGGGTACTCACCTTCACCCGCTTCGGCGGCTATAGCGACAGCGTGGTAGTGCCCGCCGCCTGGGTGCACAAGGTGCCGGCAGCCGTGTCCCTGGAGGCCGCCGCGGCACTGCCGGTGAACTACGCCACTGCCTGGACCATGCTGGTCCGCCTCGGGGCCCTGCAGCCGGGTGAGACCGTGCTGGTGCATTCCGCCGGGGGCGGCGTCGGCATCGCCGCGCTGCAGATCTGCAAGTGGCGCGGCGCTGTCGCCATCGGTACCGCCAGCGCCGGCAAGCACCCGCGCCTGAAGGAGCTCGGCTACGCCCACTGCATCGATTACCGCAGCCAGGACTTTGAAAAGGAAGTCATGCGCTACACGGCGGGGCGGGGTGTGGATGTGGTACTCGATCCCCAGGGCGGCAACTCCTTCCGCAAGAGTTACCGCTGCCTCGCGCCGCTGGGGCGGCTGTTCCTGTTCGGCATGGCCGACAGCGTGCAGGGCGAGCGGATGAATCCGCTGGCGCTGCTGAAGGCCCTGGTCACCACCCCATGGTTCCACCCGCTGTCCCTGCTCAACAACAACCGCGGCGTGTTCGGCACCAATATGGGCCGCCTGTTCGACCAGTTCGATCGCCTCACCCCCGACATGGTCGAGCTCGTGCGGCTGCTTGGGGAGGGCGTACTGGCGCCGGTGGTGGACAAGGTATTTCCCTTCGAGGAAGCCGCCGCCGCCCACCACTATATCCAGGACCGCAGGAATTTCGGCAAGGTGCTGTTGCAGGCAGGCGCGGATGCCCGCTGACCGGCGCAAAATGCGATGGTGGCGGCTTGAGGGTATGATGAACCTTTACACCCATGAGGACAGCGGTCATGAGCCAGACCAAAGTAGCCATTTCCATCGAGGTAGGGGTACTCGCCAGAGTTGATGCTTTAGTGAGGCGGAAGGTGTATCGAAATCGTAGCAGGACCATCCAGGAAGCCGTGCAGGAAAAGCTGGCGCGGCTTGAGCGTGGTCGCCTGACCGAGGAGTGCACCAAGCTTGACCCGGCCTTTGAGAAAGCCATGGCGAATGAGGGGCTGTCAGAGGAAATAGCAGCATGGCCAAAATACTGAGAGGAGAGGTTCGCTGGGCGGATCTAAACCCGACGATTGGGTGAGAGCAGTCGGGCGAGCGCCCGGTTCTCATTCTCAGCCAGAACGTTTTCAACGAGCGGTCCGGAACGGTTATTGCCATGGCGCTCACGAGCCAGGAACAACGGGCCGGCTTTCCACTCACACACGAGATCTCAGGAGCGAAATTGCCCAAGTGTTCATGGATCAAGATCAGCCAGATTCGCACGCTTTCAGTCGAGCGAATCGGCAAGAGAATTGGCAGCATTGACCCGGAAGAATTGGTGCGTGTCATAGAAGGTTTGAATGAAATTATCGGCGGATAATATTGCATCACAGACACTGACGCCCGCTGAGCAGGTTGCCGTCCAGGTCATTTCCAGGCATTTCAGGGATACTGACAATTAACATCCGCTCAAGAAAGATCTGGCTGAGCGCCGCTGTGCTTGCAGTGTTTGCCATCGCGCTGAATTTCGACCTCGCCCTGACCAACCTCTGTATGCGGAGTTTGAACACATCAGGCGCAGGACTAACGGCACCGCCCAGGGGTATTTCGCCCCGCAGCGGTGAGGAGACGCTGATGCAGCAGTTTGACCAGATCGGTGTCGGTCGCAACAGTGAGTTTGACGCGGCGCGGCTTTTCGCCGGTGCGCGGCGGGGGGCCTCGAGCGCGCACCAGTCTGCCGTTCCAGTTTAATTACGATGACAACCTTTGCTCCACCGAGAAAGGCGAACGCTCTGTGCTCAATATCCAGACTGTTATTCCCTTCCATTTGAATGAACAGTGGAATATTATTCCCTGTACTATCCTGCCGCTGGTGAAACTCGAAAATGTCCCACCCAATGACCACGAGGATGACGTTGGCGATGTATTGCAGTGCCTGTTCTTTTCACCCAGCGCGCTGGTGAATCATTTGTGGTCATATGCGGGCAATGGCCATGTGGCCGATGTTGATGCCACCTATATGCAGTTTTTTTTGGGTACAACACTACCTTCATGCTCAATACTGAGTCCACATGATCCAGACTGAATTTCTGTACCCTCACAGCAGTGTCGCAATCGCGAGTGGGCTCTTTCTCGGCATGCTGCTGTGCAATGAAGTAGGCTTTCGCGTGGGGCGCTTTGTCCAGGCACACACCGATAACGAGGTAAAAACGCTGACTGGTTCCATCCAGGCCAGCATACTGGGTTTGCTGGCGCTCATGCTGGGCTTTACGTTCAGCATGGCGATGCAGCGTTATGACAGCAGGAACATGGCACTGATTGAGGAGGCCAGTGCCATAGGCACAAC
>CAYTDW010000377.1:0-3886 GCA_964436585.1 uncultured Halioglobus sp.
TAACGCACAGCGGTAACGGGAGACGCCGATAAGATGGGGTTGCCGCGCAGCCGCGCCGCGCGCCTCCTGAGTGGTTACAGATCATGTCTATAAATGCGTTCTTCATATTAAGTACCCTGAATACACGGGTTTATCTTGTTGGCACCGCTTCCACCACAAGTGAATGAGCGGCCGAATGTCGCGCTTGAAAGGAGCGCTTCCCGTGCGAGAGTTGGTAGCGAGAAACAATGGATCCGGGGGGGGGGTTGACCTTCCCGTTAAGCTATCTCGATCGCGAGAAGCGCCATATTCCGGGCGCAGCTATACCGTGTCAGAGGGCAATGGGCGGGCGGAACAGGGAGGGAATTTGATGGCTGGAAGTCAAGGCCAGATACCCGTCTACAAGTACGGATAGGCGTGTTTGCACGACCGCCTGCGACGCTACAGCCAGCGCGATGGCTGAGCAGCCACCCAGATAGCAGTCGCAGTGGGGGCAGCCATCAGAGGGATCGGTATTATCAGCGCTATCGTCGGAAGTAGGTTCCGCATGGCCTGCGCAACCACCGGTGTTTTCCGCCTGGTCAAGCTGCGCCGGTTTCGGGGCCAGGCTCTTACAGGGCGAGCTCGCAGCGGCCAAGCCCTGGCCGACATACGTCAGCAGCAGGATGGCTACAAACACACTCCTGATTTTACCCTTAAGCATTGCCGCCACTTTGACCTTTTCCTGACCTACGACAATTATAACGTACTTGCTCGCCCTTGAAGCATAGCCCCTATGAAAAACTAAACGTCCACGCGCCAGATAGCGTCGCAACCCGGTCATTTCCGCTGCAGATACCCCCATACCCAGTGCTACAATACAAGACCGCAGACTTGCCAGCAGAACAGGATGATTGATGCATGCAGCAGCTGGGTGCGCTCGATAATTTGATGATTGGTGGCGAGCTGGCCAATCTACCAATGCATATGTCGGCTGTAATGATATATGACACCGGTGGAAAGAGGCAGGCTGACAGGCTGTTTGATGGCTTTCAGAGAGGTTTTGAAAAGATAGTCGACAGGCATTTTCCGATTTTGCGTTGTCGCGTCGAGGAGTTGGCCCTACAACTCGACAAGTCCTACTGGGTGAAAGACCCCGATTTCAGTTTGACCTACCATGTGAGCCGGGTGGCACTGCCCAGGCAGCGGGATTGGCCGGCGCTGTATCGCCTGTTTGGCCAGTTTCATGCCCAACCACTCGATCGTGGCAGGCCCCTTTGGCAGGTCATGTATGTGGAGGGCCTTGACCGGCTGGAAGGCATACCCCGTGGCGCCACGGCATTGTTTTTAAAGATTCACCACGCCGTCATGGACGGCAAGAGCGCCCTGCGCCTGATGAGTAGCTTTCACAGCCTTGATCCGGAGCCCGGGTCTCCCATGTTAGCGGATTCGATGCCCGAAGAAGGAACGGCTGATGCGGATTTTCGAACGCCATCACTTTGGGTCAAATACGGCCGGGCCTGGATTCACGGCATTGAGCGACCCGTGGAACTCATTGGCACTCTGGCAAAGTTAATGCCACAGGTGTTCCAGGCCGAGGAATCCGGTACCAAAGCATCAAGCCAGCCCACGCCACAGGTACGTTTCAATCACCCCGTGGCGGCGGATCGCGTGGTGGGGCATGTGCGAATGGACATGGGCGAACTTCGACGTCTGGAGAAGAAATTCCGCTGCACGATCAACGATATCGCCCTGTGTGTCGTGGCCGGAGCGATGCGCAATTTTTTACTTGGGAATGACGAACTGCCAGACGAGAACCTGCAGGCGCTGATGCCCATTGACGTGCGCCGGCAGGACCAGGATGGCCATATCGGCAACCATGTGAGCGTGGCAAAGGTGTGTCTGTACACGCGTATCGACGATGTCAAGAAGCGACTGCTGACCATCAGTGCCGACTCCTCGCGCTCCAAGCAGCAAAGCAGGAAAAGTAGCTCCCGGCATGCTTTAGAGTTGGTCGACGAGATTCACCCCGCCATTATCCTGTCGTTGGGAAAATGGCTGATAAATTCAGGGTTTATCGATGCGCTTCCGCAAACCGTGAATACTGTCGTCACCAACGTCCCGGGCATTGCGAGCGATGCTTACATTGAGGGCTCAAAGCTCGTGGACTACCTCGGTTTCGGGCCTTTGGCACCCAATATGGGTTTATTCCATACGGTTTCCAGCACACCGGACCATGTCAACATAAGCTTCTTGAGTACAAAGGAATTCATAAACGATGGGCTCGCCTACCGGACATCCATTGCCCAAGCCTGGCAGGAGATATCCAATCTGTAAGCTGTGACTACCCGAATCGTCCCTCCACTGCACGCACAATTTTGCTTACATGGCCCGGCGCACCAAATTGGACCACCTGCGAGGCAAGCCAGGCGAGCACCCGGTTGGCAATGCATTCCGCGATCAGCGCAATGGAGTTCGCTCGCCTTGACACGCCAATAGAGCCCTATGTCATTGAATTTGAAACGATTTATCGTCAGGCCGATGAGGGGGATAACAGCCCAGTCCGGTCCACCGAAATCACTGCGCTGCCAGGCGGCATCGGGCGCAGTCCGCAATGGGCTGGTGCTGCAATCGAGTGGTATTTTGACCCCGTTTGGCGAATTGCCCCGCCTATTGGATTGTGCTAACTTGCCGCCCAGATTGCAGCCTATGACGCCCTTATTACTAGGGTCAAGCAGGTGTCGTGAGTACGTTGCTTTCGTAACCAAACCTGGTACTGGTAGTAGCACTGGCAACTAACAGTAATGAAAAACCTTCATGGAGATAGCTATGATTACAGTTAGAAAATTAGCCCTGGCAGCCGCACTTACCCCGGCGCTTTTGGCTGGCACAGCCTACGCCGCGGAACCCGGTTTCTACCTCGGTGCCGGTGCTGGCCAGACCACGCTGAAGGGGGATCTGCAATCGCCCATCAGCAGAGAAAAGCTTGAGATAGACAGCGATGAAACCAGCTGGAAGGCCTTTCTCGGCTACCAGTTCGTGCCATGGCTCGGACTCGAAGCCGGTTACGTGGAGCTGGGCAGCACGGACGAAGACCGCACGTTCGCCAACGGTGGCGATATTGAAGGGACGATTGACGTTGGTGGCGCTGAATACTACCTGGTTCCCAGTATCCCTATTGGTGACCATTTTGAAATTTTCGGCAAGATAGGCGGTTTCTACGGCGACATCAGTGCGGATGGCAAATTGCGCCGCACCGCGGGTGCACCGCGCGAGAAGTTTGACGAAAGCAGCGACTCAGAAAGCCTCTTGGCCTACGGTGGCGGCGTCGCGTGGAACTTCGGTCGTGGTCACTGGACTCTCCGCGCTGAGTACCTCGAGTATGACGCCGACAATGTTGACGACCTGTACAACATCTCGGGCAGCCTTATTTACCGCTTCTTCAGCGACCCGGCTCCTGCGGTTGCAGCAGCGGCTCCGGTCGTAGAAGCCCCGCCGGCAGCCTGTGCGGATGCGGACAATGACGGTGTTTGCGATGCTGACGATCAGTGCCCCAATACAGCAGCAGGTAAAACCGTTGACGAAATTGGTTGCGATTGCGCCGCCACCATGCAGCTGCAGTTTGCATTTGACTCTGCGGAATTGACTGCCGGCGACGTGGAGCAGCTCGACAAGCTCGCGACCGTAATGTCCAACCCCAAAGTCGCCTCCATCGGTGGATCCATCGTAGGCCATACCGATAGCGTCGGCAGCGAAGCCTTTAACATGGGCCTGTCGCAGCGTCGCGCCGAGTCGGTAGCGGGCCACCTGCGCTCACAGGGCGTGGACCTGGGCAGCGCCTGGACCGTCACTGGCATGGGTGAGTCCCAGCCGATTGCCAGCAACGATACTGCGGAAGGGCGCGCCCTGAACCGTCGTGTCGAGGTAA
>CAYTDW010000378.1:0-3886 GCA_964436585.1 uncultured Halioglobus sp.
GGGTTACTCCAAAGGTAATACGAATCCCAATCCTGTTCGGCTGGGGCTTTCAACAGCCAACCTAATTGCCTCAATGGGGGTCGGAAGAGGTGGCGGGAGTTATACGAAGTGTATATCTTCCGGGGGTGAGGGCCAAAGGCAAAAAGATTCTTTTGCAGCCTCCCGGAAAAGTCCTTTTTCCCCAGCGGCAGGTATATTATTCCAATTGATGCGTGATGGAATGAGCTTTTTGTAATCGGGTTAAAGGTCGAGAAGGACGCATGATAACTGCCTGTTCCATTGACTATCCTGCCAGCTATTTGAGTGCGCGATGATGCAGGCCGAGCTCGTTGCGCAGGGCGCGCTTATCGCCCATGTTGTCATCGGCTTTGTCGCGACGGTGCTTATATCAGCCAATCGCCGTCCCTCGGCGGCAGTCGCCTGGGTGTTGGCCATTATCTTCATCCCCTTCCTCGGTGTGCTTTGGTTTCTGCTCGTGGGGGCTGGGCGACTACCGCAGGCGCGACGCGACAAGCAGCGCGAGGTCAACGACCTGATTATCGCCCGCACCCAGGGGCTTGGGCTCGTGAGTCACCGCGAAGAGTGGCCAACCTGGCTGGGTTCGGCCGTCAACATGAATGTTGAACTGGGGGCGTTGCCCATGGTAGGCGGGAACAGCGCCATCTTGTTGGAGCACTACGAGGGTGCGTTTGAGCGCATGGTGCAGGACATCGACACCGCAGTTGACTACGTGCATGTCGAGTTCTACATCCTGGTGCACGATGACACTACCAAACCGGTTTTCGCCGCACTGGAACGTGCGGTGCAGCGTGGGGTCACCGTGCGCGTGCTGTCCGACCATATCTCGGGCTTCATGTTTCCGCACCGTGCCGAAACACAGCGTGTGCTGCAGGCGATAGGGGCAACATGGCACGCGATGTTGCCGCTGCGTCCATGGCGTGGCCAGTGGCAACGCCCCGATCTTCGCAATCATCGCAAGCTTGTCGTGATCGACGGGCGGGTCGGCTTTATCGGTTCACAAAACCTTATTGACTCCAGCTATCTTAAACCGAAAAATATCGCGCGCGGGCTGCACTGGCGTGAACTGATGGTGCGCCTCGAGGGACCAGTAGTGCGTGAGCTCGACGCGGTGTTCGTCACCGATTGGTACAGCGAAACGGCGCAATTACTGGAACTCGACACTACGCCCATTACCGTGGGCACTGCCGAGGCCATGCTCGACACCCAGGTGCTGCCCAGTGGGCCCAGTTTCGAGAACGACAATAATCTGAAACTGTTTGTCTACATGCTGCACAGCGCCAAGCAGCGTATTAGCATTGCCAGCCCCTATTTTGTGCCCGACGAGGCGACGCTGCTGGCGCTGGTCTCTGCGGCGGCCAGAGGCCTGGCAGTGGAGTTGTTTGTCTCCGCAATCGGCGACCAGTACTTCGTCTATCATGCCCAGCGCTCCTACTACGAAGCGCTGCTGCGAGCCGGAGTATCCATCTACCTGTATCGCGCGCCGACAGTACTGCATTCCAAGCACTTCTCCATCGACAACGATGTAGCGGTGATCGGTTCGAGCAATATGGATATCCGTTCGTTCAGCCTCAACATGGAGGTGTCCGTTATCTTGCACGGGCGTGGGCTTGTCGATCGGCTGCGGGCCGTGGAAGACGACTACCGTGCCCATAGCGACCGCCTCGAACTAGATGACTGGATGCGACGACCGCTGCTGGGCAAAGTGAACGACAGTCTGGCGCGGCTCACTTCCTCGTTGCAGTAACCTCGCCTGGATGGAAAAAGTCGTGACTTTAAACAAATCGTGCCTTTATACTCCTTTAACTTTTGGAGGGTCAACCGCTGCATTTGCGGTGCAGTCTTACGGCGTATGTAATGCTTCCAAATGGGCGGCTCTGCCTATACAACGGTGCTCCGTTCCGGCGCCAGGTAGGCGATTTCATTACTTTAAGGACATTCGCGACATGCTTTATATCGACTTGCCTACCAGAGCAGAAATTTTGAAACTCGCCGAGGCGCGGAGCGCACCCTGCGTGACGATCTATGTATCAACCACGCCCGTGACCGAGGCGGCACAGGCCGACCGGACGTCGCTGAAAAACCTTTTCACAGATGCCGTGCACCAGCTCGAGGCGGTGGAGACACCCAAACGCAGTGTCTGGCCTATGGAGACCGCCATTGCGGAGATTGAGGAGGACGATGAATTTTGGGCCCATCAGGCCAACAGCCTGGCAATCTTCCTGACGCCTGACTCGATTCGCACCTATCGCCTGCCGTCCAAACTGGACAATCAGGTGCATGTGTCGGATCGTTTTCACCTGAAGCCGATCTTGCGTGCCGTGACGTTTCCGCATGATGCCTATATCCTTGCCATCGGCATGGGTGCCGTGCGTCTCATCGAAATCTCGGCGAACCTACCACCGCATCCGGTCAAGGTTGCCGGTCTGCCTACAGGTATGGCCGACGCCATCGGTCGTCGCAGCCACGTTGCAAGCAGGGCCAAGATGAGGGGCGCCGAGGAGAGCAGCCAGAATGCCCTGCTCACCCGTTATGCACGGGTGGTGGACGAGGTATTGCGCCCAGTCTTGAGCGGCCAGGAACGCCCGCTGATTATCGCTGCGGCGGAGCCGATGGCGTCAATTTTCCGTTCGGTCAGCACTTATCCCCATACCGTCGGCGAAAGCCTGGGCGGTTCGGCCGACGACACAGCAGATCATGTATTGGCTCCCCAGGCGCGAAGTGTGCTTGACCGGCTTTACGCCACCGAGATCGCGGCCCTGGGCGAACTGTACGCCATTCGCGAAAGCCAGGGCCGTGCGATCACCGATGTCGCGCATGCTGCCCGTGCCGCCACATACGGCGCCATCGACACGATAATCGTCGACATGGATGCGACCATCCCTGGTACCGTGGCTGACGAAGACGGCCAGGTGACCTTCGCTGAAGCGCCCAGCGCCGGAACCTATGGCGTGGTAGATGAGATTGTTAGTCGCGCATTGAAGTCCGGCGCTCGCGTTATTGCCGCACGCCGGGACGATGTACCGGGCAAGGGCGTGCTCGCAGCGATCCTGCGCTACGCGATCTGAAGTCCTGCGCCGCCCTGGCGTATAGCTCGACCTGCTGCCCATACTGAACCGGCGCATGCCAGGCTAAAGGCTACAGCCAGCAAAGGTACAAGCCCGACCTGGTGGCGCGGCGTATGCCTGCGAGTTCGATTTCCGGGACAATTGGCCATGATTTTCACAGGGTTACTCCAAAGGTGATACTGCCGCCTGATCCCGTCCGGCGTGGCCTTTAACAGCTGGCCGAACCGCCTCAACGGGGCCCGGATGCGGTGGCGGGAGTCATAGGAAGTGTATATCCTCCCGGGGGGTGAGGGCCAAAGGAAAGAAGATATTTTGCACCCGGCCGGAAGAGTCCTTCTTTTGCGTTAGATGCGGGTATATTATCCTCTGGCTTTTATTGCACACCGGAATTTTCCTGACGCCCGATAGCCGCCTGTAGAGTGCGATTGCGCCCGCAGGCCGAGGAGCAGATATGGCTACTACCGAACAGAAAATGTCGCGCATGGGGCTGACCGCCATGGTGGTCGGCGGCATGGTCGGCGCCGGCATCTTTTCGCTGCCGCGCACTTTCGCCGGCGCCACCGGGCCATTGGGCGCGGTGATTGCCTGGATCATCGCCGGCACTGGCATGTACATGCTGGCACGGGTGTTCCAGGCCCTGGCCGAGCGCCGCCCCGATATCGACGCCGGCGTTTATGCCTACGCAAGGGAGGGCTTTGGCGACTACCCGGGCTTCCTGTCCGCCTTCGGCTACTGGATCGGCAGCTGCATCGGCAACGTCTCCTACTGGGTGCTGATCAAGGCCACGCTCGGCTTCTTCT
>CAYTDW010000379.1:0-3869 GCA_964436585.1 uncultured Halioglobus sp.
TTGCAAAAGCCTGGTTCAAGCTGACGCACCGCGACCTGGGACCGGTTGCCCGCTATCTGGGTAGCGAAGTGCCGCAAGAAGTGTTTATCTGGCAAGATCCGGTTCCCGCTGTCGATTTCGCGTTGATTGACGCCAAGGACACGGCTGCACTGAAAGCGAAGATCCTTGATTCCGGGTTGAGCGTACCCCAGCTGGTAAGAACGGCGTGGGCATCGGCATCTACCTACCGCGGGTCAGACATGCGTGGTGGCGCCAACGGCGCACGCCTTCGCCTCGAACCGCAGGTGGAATGGGCGGCCAATGATCCGGAAGAACTGGCCAAGGTCCTGAAATCCCTTGCGCAGGTTCAGCAGGACTTCAACAAATCCCTGTCGGGCGGCAAGAAAGTGTCCCTGGCCGATGTAATCGTTCTGGGTGGAGCTGCCGGCGTCGAACAGGCCGCCAAAGCCGCTGGCTACGATGTGCAGGTACCTTTCAAGCCCGGGCGCACTGACGCGACTCAGGAGATGACGGATGTTAAGTCCTTCGCTGTGCTGGAGCCGACCGCAGACGCCTTCCGTAACTATTACAGCGACAGCAGTTACGCCTCACCGACCCAGATGATGGTTGATAAGGCTGATCTGTTGACCCTCACCGTGCCCGAAATGACGGTGCTTGTCGGAGGCATGCGCGCTCTGAATGCCAATGCCGGGCAGACCCCGCATGGCGTGTTTACCGATAAGCCGGGCACCTTGAGCAATGATTTCTTTGTGAATCTTCTGGACATGTCCACAGTATGGACGAAGTCCGCCAAGGACGACGGTGTTTACGAGGGCAGGGACCGCACCAGCAACAAGCTGAAATGGACTGCTACCCCGGTGGATCTTATTTTTGGATCGAGCTCCGAGTTACGCGCCGTTGCTGAGGCCTATGCCTCAAACACCGCCGGAGAGCTGTTCGTCAAGGACTTCGTCGCCGCATGGACCAAGGTGATGGATCTTGATCGTTTTGATCTGAAGCAGGATTGAAACAGCGGTGTGCGGAGCCTGATCCCGACCGGCAGGCTTTGCACACCGCCAACACGGCGGCAGCTGAAACGATTCGCTCCAGGGTTTATTCCTGAAACGTTTTTTTGATTTTCCCAACCAGCGTCAACGACGGGGCGGATTGCCAAAATCCGGGTCGGTACTGATGCGGGTCGCCACGGTTCCCGCGGGCGCCTTGTACCAGCCGGGGTCGGCATAACTGCCCCGCGGCAGCTCGTCCCGCACCTTGATGGTGGTGAACATGCCGCCCATCTCCAGATTGCCATACGGTCCCTTCCCCATCATCATCGCCAGGGTATTCTCAGGGCCGGGAAGCATTCCCATATCGATGTGCTCCTGGTGTTCCGCCATGCCGGAGCGACCCATTGCCATAAAACCCGGCAGCATCTGACGAATCTCCGCCTCGACCCCGGTTTGATCAACACCCATTGGATTGGGGATGCCGTGGCCCATCGCATTCATTGTGTGGTGGGACATATGACAATGAAATGCCCAATCACCGGGTACGGCAATAAACTCGATATCCCGGGTCTGGCCGACCCCGACTATTTCCGTAGTTTCTGATCGCCACAGGCTCTGTGGCCAACGCCCGCCATCAGAGCCTGTGACCAGGTACTGCACACCGTGCATGTGAATGGGATGATTCCACATGGACAGATTCCCGACACGTACGCGGATGCGCTCCCCGGTGCGCGCCACCAGCGGGTCGATGGCAGGAAACACCTTGCTGTTGAAAGTCCACAAATCAAAGTTCTGCATGATCGAGGGGTCCGGTCGATAGGTGCCCGGGTGCATTGCCCAATTGTGCAGCAGAAAGCAGTAATCCCGATCGACAGGTACGGTTTCCCCGGCTTTCGGATGGATGATGAACATTCCCATCATGCCCACAGCCAGCTGTACTACCTCATCAGCGTGCGGGTGGTACATGTGGGTACCGTGTTGCTGCAGGGTGAACTCATAGGCGAAGGTTTCGCCGGGCTTGATATGAGGTTGGTTCAGGCCACCTACCCCATCCATACCGCTGGGTAACAGGATCCCGTGCCAGTGCACCGTGGTGTGCTCGGGCAGCCGATTGGTCACCAGGATGCGGATGCGGTCCCCTTCCACTGCCTCTATCGTGGGACCGGGTGTGCTGCCGTTGTAGCCCCAGCATTTGGCGCGACTGCCGGGTGCGAACTCGTGGTCCACCTCTTCGGCTACCAGGTGGAACTCCTTTACGCCGTCCTTCATTACAAAGGGCAGGGTCCAGCCATTCAGGGTATGCACGGGTACGTATGGATTACTGGTAGCCCTTGCATGAGAACCGGGCGCTTCGCCGGCTTTGGCCGTACCCGCGGCGGGGCCAACAACCGCTGCCGCCAGGGCGCCGACACCGGTATACGCCAAAAACTCTCTTCGTGAGGTCACTGTGAATCTCCATTGTTCATTTGATGGGACATTGTGTGTGCCGATTCATCACTCGTGTGCCCCATATGGCCCGAGTGATCCATGCCTGCGGATGGCGGCTGTGTCAGCTGGTTGACGTCCAGCTGCTGCTCGCCGATCTGCGCCGCGCTGGGCAGCCGTGTGCCGGTAGCCAGGCCCAGGTCTGCGCGTGCCAGCCAATAGTCGCGAATCGCTTCAATATAACCCTGGTACGCGTCGAATTCGTGCTGCTTCAGGGCGAGCAGTTCGAATACTCCAAGCAACATGTAATTGACTTCCCGCTGGGCTGATGCGACCGTTTCCATCCGCTGTGGAATCATCACATCCCTGTACTGCGCAATCCGTGCCCTGGCATTGGCTACCTTGTCATAGGCAAGATGCACATCGTTGTCGACATCTGTCGCGATGCGGCGCGCATCGTTGACAGCCAGTTGCAGCTGGGTATCGGCGCGCACCACGGCGTCCTCGTGTTGATTGAAGATGGGTAGCTCCCACGCCAGTGAGGGACCCCTGAGACTGCCCCCTTCCGTCTCCCGCTCGAGTTCGAATCCTATATCCAGTTCGCCCAGCCACCGCGTCCAGTTGACGACACCCAGCGCGTCTGCCCGCAGGGCGGCCCGTGCTCGCGCCGACGCCAGATCGAGCCTCGATTTCCCGGCCAGTGACAGCAGGTCCTCGAGTTGGTCCTCCCGGGCGACGGGCATAGGTAACTGTGCGGGAACGTTCCATTCCTGCGCGACGGATACGCCCAATATACGCGCCAGCGTCGTCCGGGCGGCGTAGGCTGTATCCTGCGCTTCAATTAGCGCCAGTTGTGCCTGTGAGGCAGCCGCTCGCTCGAGCGCCAGCTCACGCACGGTCAGGTTGCCCGCTTCCCGATAGCGCGCGGCCAGCAGTGCAGAGAGGCCGCCGGCCTTTGCTATCTGCGCGCGCAGGGCCACCACCTGTTGCGCGCTGACATAATCGTAGAAGGCCTTTTCTGTCTGCGCTGCAACCCTGAGGACCGCGGCCCCCACCGACTGTTGCAGGGCGACGAATGAGCCCTCGGCGAGTCGTTTACGAGCGGACAAGGTGATCAGGTCGGTGAAGGAGGCTACCAGGCCGAAAGCCACCTGATCACGTTCGACCGGCCGGCTTGAGTTGAGTAATGACGCGCCCAGTACGGGGTTGCGGATACGACCCGCTTCATAGATATCGGCCGCCCCGAAGCCCAGGCTTGCGTAGGTGGACTGCAACTCGGGGTTGTTCAAAAGCGCAATTCTGGTCGCGCTATCCGGGGTTAGCGGTAGGGCGAGCAGTGAAGACAGCAGCTTGGCAGTATCGTCATCGAACGGTGCGCCGCGTTCCATCACGAGTTGGTCGACATTGCCGCGTCCATTGTCCGCCGGTAATCCCGCACAGCCTGAAAGCGTGGCCACT
>CAYTDW010000380.1:0-3867 GCA_964436585.1 uncultured Halioglobus sp.
CCGTCGCCGCGCCCAGTTTCTTGTCCATCGGCTCGAACCAGGACACTGTGCCCGTGTGAACCAGGCCGGCGGGACCGCGGTTGATACTCGCAAAGGTCTGCAGGCTGGTGGTGTTGGTCTTCACCACGTTGCGCGCGTAATGGATTTCGTCATTGAGGCTCACCAGGGTGCCCCTGCCACTGGCCCCGGGGCTGACAGCCGCCGCCACGCCGTTGTAGATATTGGCCGGGCCGTCAGCGCTGGTCGCCGTGGCCGGGCGCATGGAACCGACCATCACCACCGGCTTGGTGCCCTGGGTGACCAGGTTGAGGAAGTAGCTGGTCTCCTCCAGCGTATCGGTGCCGTGCATGATGACGATGGCATCGACATCGTTCGAGGCTTGCGCCGCGGCGACACTTTTGGCGAGCTTCAGCCAGACCTCGTCGTTCATATCCTGGCTGCCGATATTAACCACCTGCTCGCCAGTGATGACCGCGAGTTTATCGAGGTTGGGTACCGCGCTGACCAGTGTATTGACGTCGTAGGCTCCCGACTTGTACCCATAGTCGCCCGGCTTAGCCTGGGCGCCGGCAATCGTGCCACCGGTGGCAATTACCCGTACCTTGGGCAGGTCGGCAGCCGCGATCGCGCCGAGCGGCGCGAGCGCGGCCAGCAGGCCGAAGGCGATCGCTGCAAATTTCCGCGTATAGTTCATCACTGCTATGCTCCTGGTTTTCATGGTTGACTCCTTGCTGGTTGTACTTCGGGTCACGCCGGCGGACCGGCGCGCTTTTTCACTTTCGCTACTTTGCCAGCACCCGAACGCCGCCCTGCTTTCTTGCGCCCGGCAGGCGCTGCCAGCGATGCCTCGTAGGCCTTGCGGTAACCCCGGGCTATCTCGCGCACCGCCCGGCCGATATCGTCGTAGACATGGTTTTCGAGGTTGGCGAAGGACACCCTCACCGACCAGTCGGGGGCATCGAAGCCGCCGCCGTTCAGCAGGACGATTCCGTAGTCCCGGGCAAGACGGAATACGATGTCCAGCGGGTGCACGTTTTTCTTCACCCACTTAAGGACTTCCTTCCCCCCGGCATATTTCTTCATCCAGAATTCGAAATCGATGACGCCGTAGTAGTAGTCGAACTGTTCGTTCGGCGCCACCTCGATACCCAGGCCCTCGATGGTTGCAGCCACCCGTTGCTTGACAATGCCGAGACAGGCCCGCTGGTAGTCCTTCTTCTCGTCCATCAACTCGTAGAGGGAGAACAGGCTCATCATGACCTGCTGGGGCAGGGACAAGCCCGCGGTGTGGTTGAGCGCCACATCCCGGCTGTCGGCCACGATGCGGTCGATGAACTTCAACTTGCGCGGCTCCAGCACCATGCCGCCGTAGCGTTTATCCAGTTTCTTCAGCACTTTACCGGGATGCCTGGCGACCAGCTCATCCAGCAGGTGGTTCTCGTGCAGGGCGATCACACCCAGCCGCCAGCCGGTACACCCGAAGTATTTGCTGTAGGAATACACCCCGATCGTGTTGCGCGGGAACGCGCCCAGCAGGGAGCGGAAGCCGGGCACGAAGGTGCCGTAGACGTCATCCGTAAGCAGGATCAGGTCGGGCCTCTGCTTCAGGATGGCACCGATTTTCTTTATGGTAGCCGCACTCAGGGCGACGGCACTGGGGTTGCCCGGGTTGCACAGGAAGAAGGCCTTGACCTTTGGATTCAGTAACTTGGCCAGCTCCTTGTCGGTAAACTGGTACTTGTCCTCCTGCTTCGACGCGACGTTGACTATCTTGAGGTCGTAGTCCTCGAGGTGCGGCATTTCCAGATAGGGTGTGAATATGGGCGTGCCAAGGGCAATCGTATCGCCGGCGTTCAACAGGCGATTCGTTTTCAGGGCCTTGAAGATATAGCACATCGCGGCGGTGCCGCCCTCGACGGCGTATAAGTCGAAGCGGCCCTTGGGGCGCGGCGTACCGCACATGGCCCACTGCAGGTACTCGCGCACGATGATCTCGTTGTGCACCAGCATGCGATCGGGCACCGGGTAGTTGTCACCGATGATCGAGTCGACCAGCTCGTGCACGAAGTCATCGGCGTCGAATTCAAACCTGGTAATGGCCCAGGGCACCATCTGCGCGAGGAGCGTGGCGCCGGGCAGGTCCGCGTGGCGGGCGAGCCAGTCCACGAGGCGCGCCGCGATACCCTTCTTCCTGGGCATGCCACCGACCCCGGGGGGCAGGTCCAGCACCCGGCGGCATTCGACCACGGCGAACTGGCCCAGCAGGAAGAAGGCCTCGCGGGGTTCTGTCGCAACCCAATTCGGGTTGCCACGCCCCGCGTTAAGGTAACTGACCCCCAGCTTGTCCCCCGTCGCCTGCGCGAGCCTGGCCAGGTCGTTCTTGATCTCGAAGGGGCCGAGGGCCTCGTACTTCCTGTAATCCTGTGTATCCATTGCTTAGTATCCCACTATTGAGCCCCGGTCGATTCCGCGGCCATTACTCAGGTAAACATGATCAATGTGCCGGCCAGGGTGAGTATCACGTTGGCGAAGGCGTAGGTACCGGTGTAGCCCAGGGCGGGAATCGAGCTGTTCGCCTCGCGGTTGACGAGACTCATGGCGGCCGCGCTGGTCATTGCCCCGGTGAGCGCTCCCAACAACAGCAGGGGGGGCAGGCGCAGCACCTTGCGGCCGAGCACATAGCCCAGCAGCAGCGGGCCGGTCACCACCAGCACGCTGGCCAGGATCAGGCCGGGGCCCGCCACCAGAAAGGTTTCGACAATCTGGTCCCCCGCCTGCAGGCCGATGCCAACAATGAAAATCATCAGCCCGAATTCCATCAGGATCCAGCGCGCCGCCTCAGGAAACCTGCCGAAGGAGGGTCGGGTCGCATTGAGCCAGCCCACCAGTATGCCGGAGGCAAGCAACCCTCCGGCCAGGCCGAGTCCCAGCGGTACGCCCTTTACACTTACCGCCAGTACACCAACCAGTGCGCCGAGCGCTATGCCGAAGGCGAATGTCGCCATGTCCGTCTCGTTGACCCCGGACTCCACCGGCCCGAGGATTTCCTCCAGCCCGGCCAGGGCGGACCTGGGCCCGACCAGCCCGAGAACGTCGCTGCGCTGCAGGCGCAGGTGACCGCTGAGCGGCAGCAACACACCATCGCGGCGCACCTCGGTTACCACCAGGCCGTGCCCACGCGCAAGATCGAGCTCCGCCAGCTGCTTGCCCACCGCATCGCGCCGCGCGATCACGACATGGGAAGATGAGGCCGTCAAATCGATCTCCTTCGAGACGGGGATCTCCTCCCCGACCTCCTCGATACCACCCCGGAAGAAGCTGGCATCGCCATAGACGTGAATCTCATCTCCCAGCCGCAGGTGCTCATCATCACCCGGACGCGGAATAAACTGGCCATCGCGCTTTAGGCGCAGCACAGCGAGCGAATCCCACAGGCGCGCGCGCATCTCCCTGATCGTGGGTTCACAGGCCTGCGGGCGCGACACACGATAGGCGCGGGCCTGCATCTCGCCAACGGGCTGTTCCTTCTCCTGCGCTTCCATTTTTGCCGCTTCCGCCGCCAGGTCGATACCCATCACGCGCGGCAGCAGGCGGACCGCGGCGATAATACCGAGCAGCCCCACCACATAGGTGATGGCATAGCTGGAGGCAATGGTCGCCAGGACAGTATCCGCGGTCACACCGGCGGGTATGTCGACCAGCCCTGAGCGAACCGCCTCCTGGGCGGCGGCAAGGGTGGGCGTCGTCGTCATCGCCCCGGCGAGCAGTCCCGCCGTGCCGCCAAAGGGAAGCCCCATCAGCTGGCCGCAGGCGATGGCGATAGCGCCGCCGGTCGCCGCGACAAACAGTGCCAGCGCGAGGTACTGC
>CAYTDW010000381.1:0-3844 GCA_964436585.1 uncultured Halioglobus sp.
GAAGCCCTGGATGACCACCCCGCCCCATTCGCCCTCGCCATCAAAATTCTCGTCGCCGAGGCTGCTGAAGGTGATTGGCGCCGCCGGGGAACCGACGGCCTCCAGTTTCGAGCCGCGGGTGACCAGCAGGGAGCCGGTCGAGAAGGCGCGGACATGGACGCCAGGGCGGATGGTGAGGGTGACGCCCGCAGCGCGAACCGCCTGCACTTCAGCATCGGTCGCCACCGAGCGGTTGCCCTCACCCACGAGCACTTCACCATCCAGACGCCATTCGACACCGGCCACCAGGGTGTAGTCCTCATCGATCAGGCCCGAGATGGTACAGGCGGTATTGTCGGCGTTGCAGCTGACAAAATCCGCAGGCTGCACGGACTCCTGCGCACCGACGGTGCCGGGCAGGGTCCAACCCTCCCACCACGCTTCGCCGCCCGGCTCTACCGCGCCGACGAAGTCGGTCTGGTCGAAAACAAATCCGGAGCCGTTGTCGACAGCGTTGATAGCCGGCGCGCCGGACAACTGCGCGGCGCTCTCCTGAATGGCAAAATTGGCGTCATAGGTGAGCGTCAGGGCCTCCACGTTCTCTGCAGAGTCAGCCGCTCGCTTGTCGTAGATGCCATCCTGACAGTCGTTGAGCACGTTCACCAGGGTGATATTGGAATCAACGATCAGCGAGTCGTCTCCATTCACGTTGGCGTCGTCAATGCGGATGCAACCCGTGTCGAAATTCGCCACCGAAGAGTTGTAAACCGAGGTGACAACTGCGCCGCGCAAACGCATCCCGGGCTGCGGCCCAGCGGCTGATGCGGCGTTGTTGTTCATCGGCCCGCCCACAATAGTGACATTGGCGAGTACCGCGTTGGTCTCGGGCACGTAATCCGCATCGGAAGAGTTGGCCTCGATCCCGCGCGGGTCGTTGCTCCCCTGGGGCGCAGGAGCGTCCTGGTCCTTGATGACGATGGCATACTGGATATTGCCCATGTACCCTTCGTCATAGTCGATATCGTCGTCGTCATTACCTGTCAGCACGGCGTACCTGACGTTGGCCGTGCCGCCAAACCACTCGATACCGTCGTCGAGGTTGGAGTGTACCTGGATATATTCAAGCTGGGTCCCGTAGCCCACACCCTGCAGGGTAAGGCCATTGATCTCGTTGTTGGGTCCCGCTACGAGACCACCCTCGGCGATGCGTACATAGCGCAGTGAGCCCGAATCATCCGCCGGGTCGTTGCCGCCGTACAGGCCAACCACGGTGCCGCCTTCGCCCTGCACGTTACAGACGGTGCCCGAGCCATAACAGGGACCGGTGCCGCCCTGGCCGAACTGGGGCGCGAACCCCTGGATGACCACGCCACCCCACTCACCGAGGCCATCGAAGTCCTCGTCCAGGCTGGAAAATGTAATCGGGCTGCTCGCGGTGCCGTCGGCCTCCAGTTTCGATCCGCGGGTAACCAGCAGGGACCCATCCGAAAACGCCTTCACCTGGGTGCCGGGCTCTATGGTCAGGGTGATACCGCCATCGCGTATGGCCTGCACATCGGTGTCGGTCGCAACACTGCGATTGCCCTCGCCGATGAGCACTTCGCCGCTCAGGCGCCACTCCACCTCGCTGACCAGGGTGTAATCCTCATCCACCAGGCCCGACAGTGTGCCCACCGAGCAGTCATCATTGAACGCGACGAAATCTGCCGGAACAACGAGGTCGCAATCGCCATCGGGAGGACCGACGGGATCGTTCGGATCGGTTCCGCCGCCGCCACCGCCGACGTTGATCGTGACATCGTCCCCCTCATCGCTACTGCATCCGACGCCGAGCGAGAAAAGGGGTATGAGGACTGCCAGCAACAGCTTTTTGCGTATCATGGTTTGTTTCCCGATTGGTTGAAAAAATGGTGTATGGTCGCCGCTTGAACTACCCGTGCCAGCGGCTGACACTTTATCGTGTTCGAATCGCATGTCGTTCCCCTCAATCAGAATGTGTACTTGAGCTTGACGCCGATAAGCGTGCCGGTCTCGTAACTCTCGATGCCCCGGCCATTTTGCGAGTAGGAGACTTCGTCATTGAGCAGGTTCTTGATCGAGGCTTCCAGGGTCAGCGCCTCGGTCAGGAGATTTTCATAGGTCAAATCGACCAGCAGCCGGCTGTCCTCGAACTCGGGACCGGTGTTATCGCCGCGGGCCACACGGAAGATGCGGTCGTCGAAGTAGTTGAACAGCAGCGTAAATTTCTGCTCGGTCGGGAAGTGATCAAAGCCAAACTGCAGGTTGCCGAGCCATTCCGACTGTCCCTGCAACTGTCGCCCCTGGGCTGACGCGCCCTCCAGGCGCAGCGACTCCTCGGACAGGGTGACTTCGGAGTCGATGTAGGTGATGTTGCCACTGGTGAAAAGCAGGAACTCATCGCCTGACCACAAGTCCACCGTGCCATCCAGTTCCACACCGGATAGCTCCGCGGAGTCCTGGTTAATGAAGGTAATGCCATCGGTTGCAGCAGAGCCCGACGCGTCCGGTACGGCGCGCTCCACCGGCTGCGTAATATCCTTGTAGAACAAGGCCAGGGAGATGCTCTCGGTCTCGGAGAAGTAGTACTCCCCGCGCAGGTCCCAGTTATCGATAGTGGACACCTGCAGGTCGGGATTGCCGAAAATGGCGTCGTCCGTATCGGGATCATAGGACTGCGCCGAGGAGCGCTCGATCAGCCCGGGGTAGGACACGGTCTCCGAGTAGCCGGCGCGCCACTGCAATTCCTCGGTCATGCGCCAGGTGGCGTTGAAGGCGGGGTACCAGTCGTCGTACTGCAGTTCGCTGTCGGAGAGCGGGTCATTTGGATACTCCAGCGTCTGGTCGAAATCCTCCCAGCGCGCGCCTGCCACGAAAGACCAGTCCTCACCGATATCGGTGATGGTACTCAGGTAGGTGCCCGTGACCGTTTCCTGTGATTCGTAGGAGTCGGTATCAGTCGTATTGGCAGCCAGTCGTATCCGGTCGAGGGCGAAGTTTTCGTAGGGCAGCACCTGGGTCTCGAGATCCCGATCGATACTGAAATCCACCTCGCTGCCGTTACTGCCCCTGATGATGCCGAAACGGTACTGGTCCACCTCGCGGTTTTTGTCTGACCACAGCCCGCCAACCAGAAACTGGGTACTGCTGATGTCACCCCAGTTCCAGGTCAGGTTGTAGTCCAGGCCGAAATCGATGCTGTCTTCTTCAAGGTCTGACCAGCGCCGTTCGAAAGCGGAGGTGGACAGGTTGTTGTTCAGATAGGTGTACTGGCGGCGGTCGGGCTCATCGCGGGTTGTGCGTGAGTAAGCGGTGCGCCAGTCCAGCAGGTGGGTGATCGAGTCGGTCTCAAACTCGTTGTGCCCTGTAAACGCCTGGGACAGGAATTCCCGTTCCACCCACTGCAGTATGGTTTTGTCCTCGGTGTTGCCTTCACGCGAGTCCACGCCGGATTCCTGTCGCGTCGTATCATCGGAGTTGCGCAGGAACAGGGTCTTTGACAGTACTTCGTTGGCTACACCGTACTCGTAACCGGCCGCGAAGTAGCCCGTCAACGCGGTCGCCTCCTGGGAGCGCTGGTAGCTGCCTTCCAAATCAAGCGGGTTAGTCAATTTAGCCTCGCCCCGGTCCGAGGTGGCCTGCCCGTATTCCACGGCGCCGTAGTAACCCCATTCGTTGTCTCCCGCGGGCAGCCGGTCGCCCATCACCCAGGAAACGTCGAAGTCCGGGTCCGCCTCAGCGGTGCCGACGTTGTAGTCGTCCTGGAACTTTACGCCCAGCCGCGCCGCATCCAGTGGCGAGGTACAGCGCACCAGATCGATTCTCGGATCGCAAACGGTGAGTGAGC
>CAYTDW010000382.1:0-3835 GCA_964436585.1 uncultured Halioglobus sp.
CAATACCGGACGATTTCGACTACGTGCTCAACTTCGCTGTGGTCAAGAGCGGCAACTTCGACTATGACCTGGCGGCCAATGGCGAGGGCGTGGGCAACCTGATGACCCGCTGCAGCCGGGCCCGCGCGGTCCTGCACATGTCATCTGCAGGGGTGTACGCATACCAGGGCCACGAGCCGCGGCGGGAAAGCGACCCGCTGGGGGATAACCACCGCGCCATGTTCCCCACCTACAGCATCTCAAAAATCGCCGCCGAGACGGTGTGCCGGTTCGTGGCCAGGCAACACGGCATACCCACGACCATCGCCCGCCTCAGCGTGCCCTATGGCGATAACGGGGGCTGGATGTATTACCACATGCTGATGATGCAGCAGGGCATTGCCATCGACATTCACCCCGACAGGCCCAATGTCTACAACCCTATCCACGTCGATGACTATATCGAGAAGATTCCCTACCTGCTGGGTGCGGCGACCCCGGAAGTCACCACCACCAACTTCGGCGGCTCGCAACCGGCCAGCATCGAAGAGTGGTGTGGCTATATCGGCGAATTGACTGGGTTCAAGCCCGTGTTCAACGAAACCGCCCGGGCGTTCGGTAGCCTTTGCATAGATACCACCCGGATGCACGAGCTGATCGGCGCAACCCGGGTTGGCTGGCGCGACGGTATCCGGCGGCAGCTGCAGGCGCTGGCGCCTCAGGTACTGAAGTAGGCTACCGGGATGACCGGGGAACTCCACCCACGTCAGCGACCTGTCGGAACAGGTGGCGAGGGTAGTGTTTGCCGGCAGGAGCGCGCCGGCAGATGATGGCGCTCACTTCAAATAGCGCTTTTCAAAATCCTCTATCATCAGGGGCCGGTCGAACAGATAGCCCTGCAGCACATCGCAACGCAAATCGGTCAGCCGGTGCGCGATTTTCTCGTCCTCGACGCCCTCGGCCACAACCTTGAGTGAAAAGTTATGGGCCAGGTCGATCACCGCTTTTACGATGGCATGGTCTTTGCCGGAGGACAGCATGGGGATTACAAAGCCCTTGTCTATCTTGATCTCGTCCGCCGGCAGGTCGCGGAAATAGGCCAGCGATGAAAATCCGGTGCCAAAATCGTCAATAGAAACCCGGACACCCATTTTTCTCAGGCGCGTCAGCTGGGCAAACATGATTTTCTGGTTATCGACCATGACGCTTTCCGTCACTTCCAGGTTGAGCCGCTGGGGACTGACGCCGTGGATTTCCAGTGCGTCGCCCACCACCGCCAGAATCTCGTCATCGAGCAACAGTGTGGGGGCAATATTGACCGCGATAGAAAGTTCTTCCGGCCAGCGGGATAAACGCGATACGGCCGCTTTCACAGCCCACCAGGTCATGGGCTTTATCACATCGTGGCGCTCCGCCACCCCCATGAACTCGTCAGGCGGTACCACCTGCCGGTCCCGGGTGTGCCATCGCATCAGTGCTTCGGCACCCACCAGGTTGCGATAACCGGCGTGAAACTTGGGCTGGAAATAGAGTTCCAACTCACCCAACTCCACGGCGGATTCCAGCTTCCTGACCAGGCCGCGCTCCTCAACCGCCCTGGGTTCACACTGGGGTCCATACAACTCAAACAGACTGCTGGTGGCCTTCGCCTTGCGCAGGGCCATGCTCGCCTGGCGGATGGCTATATCATTCTCGATGTTGTTGCCCTCTATCGCGGTGAATCCCGCGGTCACTTCCAGTGGAATCGACTTGCCCAGGTAGCTGTAGGGATCCCGGAACAGGCGCGCCAATTTGGCTGCGGCGAGTTCCAGTTCCGCCCGACTGTTGACGCCATTGAGCACGATACAGAACCTGTTATTGCTGAGCAGACGCCACTGGTCGCCGGAGCGGGCCCAGCGCTTGAGGCGTTCGACATAGGCGTCGCGCAGCCGGCCGAAGGGGGCCGGTCCGTGGGTATCCTCCAGCACGTCGGCATCCACCAACTCCACCAGGCCGAGCATATTGCTGCTCAGGGCAGGCGTCATATGAAGTATTCCTCACTGTTGACGCCGTACGCACCCGCCAACAACTCCCTGGCTATCCAGCGCTCTTCCTCCGCGCGCTGGTCCTGGTTCGCCAGGTCGATCAAACCGAGCACCTCCTTGCGTCGCTTGGCGGCATCCAGCACCACCACGACTTCGGGTTTCAGGCGGCGGGCCCTGTTTTGCCTGATGACAATGGCAACCTCCCCGGTGTTCAGCTCCACCAGGGATCCGGTGGGAAACAGCCCTATTGCCTGCACGAACTGTTCCACCAGGGAATCCTGGAATGCCGATCCCTTGCTGTCTATCAGCTCCTGAACCGCTTCATGGGACGTGCGCGCAGAGGCGTAGGGTCGGGGCGTGATCATGGCATCGTAGGCGTCCACCAGGCCGGCAATGCGGGCCAGCAGGGGAATTGTCGCCCCCTCCATCCCGCGCGGATAACCGGAACCATCAAAGCGTTCATGATGGTTTTCTATAATCGCGATAACTTCAAAATCCACATTGCCGGAGTCGTTGACGAGCTGCGCTCCCATGACAGGGTGCGCACGCACGATTCGGCACTGTTGATCCGTCAGGTTACTGGGATTATCGAGCAGTTCCGGCGACAACTCGGTCATGCCGACGTCACACATCGCGCAGCCCACCGCCAGCTTTTCCAACTCATCCCGGTGCAGGCCAAGGTGCCGCCCGAGAATCGTTGCCCACAGCGCCATGGAGAGGCTGTGATGATAGCGATATTGCCCACTCTCCTTCAGGCGCAACAACGCCGCTACCGCCTCCTGGTTGCGAAACACGCCCTCGATCAGTGGGTTGATCGCGTCACGGACCTCATTGATATCGGTATTACGACCGGTACGCAGGGAATCGAACACCTTGTCCAGGGTCGCGGATGCATTTTCAAAGCACACCCGGGCCTGCTGGAAGTCCGCTTTCAGTTGCAGCATCTGGCCCGGTCTGGGCACGCTCGGTGCCGTGTCCAGATTGACGAACCGACGACTGGCTCGATACTCCGCGTCAACGAAGACGTGGTCGACATAATCCGAAATGTACAGCACCTCGCTGGTATCCCGGACCACGAAACCCTGCAGCGAAAACGGTGTTTCCAGCCAGGGCCTGTCCAATTCCGCGACAAACATACCCGGCTGCAGGTTCATAGCCGCGACCTTTACCAGACGCATAACCGCCCTCAATCCGCTCCTTCCTGCCCCAACATTATTTGGCCGGCAATAGGAAGTCGAAGAAAATTCAGCAAAAAGTAGACAAATTGCACCGTGCAGGGAGGTATCGTGGAATTTATCCCCTTAATGGGCAGCCCGGGGTGAGCAAGGCGCCAGAATTTATTTTATTATTAAAATAATTTCTGGTAGATTGCGCTTCATTGCAACAGGCAAGACGAGGCATCGGGCATGGCACAGGGCAAGCGCTGGCAGCACCTGAATTGGCAGGATCCCTTCCTGTTGGAACAACAACTCAGCGACGAGCAGCGCATGGTTCGCGATTCGGCCCGCCAGTACGCCCACGGGAAGCTCGCGCCGCGGGTGCAGGAGGCTTTCCGCAGGGAGGAGACCGACCCCGCTATTTTTCGCGAGATGGGTGAACTGGGCCTGCTCGGCTCGACTATCGAGGGCTACGGCTGCCCGGGCGTCGACTATATCTCCTACGGCCTGATCGCCCGCGAGGTGGAGCGGGTGGATTCCGGCTACCGCTCCATGATGAGCGTGCAGTCCTCCCTGGTGATGTACCCCATCCATGCCTACGGCAGCGAGCAGCAGCGGGAAAAGTACCTGCCGAAGCTCGCCACCGGGGAATGGATCGGCTGCTTCGGGCTGACC
>CAYTDW010000383.1:0-3812 GCA_964436585.1 uncultured Halioglobus sp.
CGCCCCGGTGGTCAGCGTTTCGATGGTGCTGACCACGCTCTCCAGCGCGGAGCGCTCACGCCCGAGTTCCTGCGCCCGCTTGGGGTCGTCCCAGACGCTGGGTTCGGCCAGTTCCAGCTCTACCTCGGCGAGGCGCTCCTTGCTGACATCGAAGTCAAAGATACCCCCTGAGCACGCTGGTGCGCGCATCGATGTCCTTGAGTGCCTGTACCAGCGGGTTGATCTCGAGCATGGGAGTAACCGGTTTCGTCAAAGGGGGCGCATCTTACCAATATTGTCGGGAGAATTGAATTGGCATAACGCTTGGCCTGGTCCCCGGGCGGAGCCTGGTCGTAATCGCCTTCTCGACTCGGCGCCTCGGACAGGAGGTATGTGGTACCTGGACACGCCGTGAATACGTCCATGTAGGCTCGCTGCAGCCACACCCGATAAAGCGGGGTGGGCTCTCCATGGCTGCAGACGGTCCATGCACCACATACCTCCTCTCCGATGCTTACATCGAGTGGTAAAAAGGTCTTAGGGCTCTTCGGAGATTCCCTCGATCTGATTGCGCGCCGGGTAGTGGATTTGCTGTGGCAGGACCGTCTGCAGCCATGGAGAGCCCACCCCGCTTTATCGGGTGTGGCTGCAGCCGAGCCCACATGGACGGGTTTACGGCGTGTCCGGCCACAGCAAATCCACTGACCGGTGTCACGCACAAGAGCGTTCCCGTCGATTCAAAACCGGTTCAGCACCGCGCCTATCAGCATGATCTGGGGTACCGCTACCAGGGGGAGGAAGAGGGCAATTTTCCATGACTTCGTGGTCTCGCGGATCGACATGACCTCGGTGTAGTCGGTGGCCACCCCGGCCATCAGGAAGGTAAACGCGTTGCCCGGGGCGCCCGCGCGGTTAAGCAGGTCGGCGGCGATGGGGGTGGAGCCCTCGGAACAGACTTCGATCACCGTGGTGGCCAGCAGGGTCAGCCAGAGACCGCCGATGGTAGCGCCAAACCAGGTAGCGAATGCCTCCTCGGGCACCAACGCCCGGATCAGGCCCGCCAGGATCAGGCCGAACATGGACCAGCGAATCACCACCCGGGCACCGGCAAAGCCCTCCCGCAGAATGCCGGCGCTGCCCGCCATGGAAAAGCGGATGCTGCGGCGAAACTCGCGCCAGAGCACGGGCAGGGGCTGGGGCTCACCCAGTTGATCCCGCCAGGGGTTTAGCGGCAACTGCCCGCGCCGGACGAAAGCGTCGAAGATCAGCCCCGTGATGATGCCTATAACCAGGGACAGCAGCACGAACAGCAGGGTCCAGCTGACACCGATCAGGCCGAACAGGATGAGGGTCAGGGAAAATGAGTTCCAGGGGCTGGCCAGGAGGAAGGCCATCACCTGTCCGACGCTGGCGCCGCGCTCATACAGTTTCATGCCCACCGCCAGGATGCCGTGGCTGCACAGGTCGAGGAAAACGCCGGCGAGGGTCGCCCGGCACAACCCGCCCAGGCCGCCATCGCGGCCGAGGATTCCCATCACCAGGTCGCGCGGCACCCGGCCCAGGATGCCGACAAAAACGATGCCGATGGCGATACCCCACCACATCTGGTTGAACAGCTCGAAGACGCCGCCGGTAAACATACCCAGGGTGGATTCGTGGTCGTGCTGGAACATGGCGCCGGCCAGCCAGGCCGCGGCGACGATCAGCACGCACGCCCAGAGGAAATAGTCGCGCTTTACCGGCGTTTCACAGCAGCTGTCCGCCGCGACCGGCATATCGCCGTGGCAGGAAGGTGCCGCGCTGGCGGGAGTCGCACAGCAACTGTCCGCTTTGGCGACTGCGCTGCCGTGGCAGGCAGGCTCCACTTTCTCCTTTGCACAACAGCTGTCCGCAGGCACGGCCTGCCGTGCCTGTTCATGCTCACACTGGCTCATACCCTATCCCCCTGTCGCGTCGCCAGGCCCTCGAGAATCGCGCAGTCCGGACCCTCATCACCCTTGCAGCGGCTCGCCAGCGCCAGCAGCTCCTTCTGCATGGCCAGCAGCTGCTCGATCCGATCCTGCAGTTTACGGCTCTTTGCCAGCACCAGCTCCCGCGCGTGGCGGCTCTGGCGCGCGCGATCGCGCTGCAGCTCCAGCAGTTGCCGGCTCTCCTCGAGGTCAAACCCCACGTCCCGCGCCCGGGCCAGGAAACGCAGTTCCTCAACCGCCCTCTGGTCGTACTGCCGATAGCCGTTCTCCCCCCGAGCCGCGGGAGCAACCAGTTGGATGTCCTCGTAATAGCGGATCGTCTTGGCGCTCAAGCCGCTTTGTCTTGCTGCCTGCGAGATATTCATACGCACCTCCGGTGACTGTTGGCGACAATGTAAACCTTCCAGCCACTGTAAGGTCAAGGGGTGTTTTCGATTGGTATTTTCCTGTTAGAGGTCGCACCGGTTAGGGTATAGGTCGGGACTGGACCGTCTGCGGCCAGGACGGCCGCAGCCGAGCCCCCATGGAGGGCCCACCCCGCTTTACCGGGTGTGGGTTCACGGCGTGTCCAGACCCGACCTATACCCTGACCGGGGCAAGCACACGCCAGAGCATAGATGGACAGCACCAGGTCTCAGCCCGGCTCCAACTGCTCGATCACCAACTGCACCGACCGCTGCCCGCGAAACTCGTTCACGTCGAGTCGATAGGCGATTTCAACCTGCTCGATCGCCGGGTCCGGCCACACCTCCAGGTCGACGTTGAAGGCGATGGCATCCAGCAGCACCGAACCGTTGGCGGGGAACAGCACCAGCTTGAGATGCTTCTGCCCCACCAGGCGCTGGCTCACAATCCGGAACAGGCCGTCGAAGACCGGTTCCGGGAAGTGCTGCCCCCAGGGGCCGGCGAAGCGCAGGGCGGTGGCCAGTTCGAGCTCGAACTCATGCTCCGCCAGCTCACCGTCGGATTCGATGACCGCCTGTAGCTCCACATCCGCCGCGTGCCGCGCAACCTCATCGACAAAGGCCCGGGCGAACGCCTCGTAATCATCCTGGGCCAGGCTCAGGCCCGCCGCCATGGCGTGGCCGCCGAATTTGCTGATCAGGCCCGGGTGGCGCACCGCAACGGCGTCGAGGATGTCGCGAATATGGATGCCGGGAATGGAGCGGGCCGAGCCCTTGATCTGGCCCGGGTCGCCATCGGCGAAGGCAATCGTGGGCCGGTGCAGGCGGTCCTTGATGCGGGAGGCCAGGATGCCGATCACGCCCTGGTGCCAGCCGCTGCGGTACAGTGTCATCGCCAACGGCGGCTCACTCTCCCGGGCCAGCTCCAGCCGTTCCAGTTCCCGCAGGGCCTCCTCCTGCATGCCGCTCTCTATGACGCGCCGGTCCAGGTTGAGCTGGTGTAATTGCAGGGCCAGGCTGGCGGCCCTCCCCGCTTCCTGGCTGAGCAGGCATTCAATGCCGATCGACATATCGTCGAGTCGCCCCGCCGCATTGACGCGCGGACCCACCGCGAACCCGAGGTCGGATGCCACCACCGAGCGCGGGTCCCGGGAGGCCACTTGCAGCAGGGCCTGGATTCCGGGGCGGGCCAGGCCCGCCCGGATGCGCTGCAGCCCGGCGGCCACCAGGATGCGGTTATTGTGGTCCAGGGGTACGACATCGGCCACGGTTCCCAACGCCACCAGGTCGGTGAAGTCTCCCAGCCTGGGCTCGGGGCGCTGCTCGAACCAACCGCGCCGCCGCAGCTCCGCCCGCAGCGCCAGCATGACATAGAAGATCACGCCCACGCCCGCCAGGTGCTTGGAGGGAAACTCGCAGCCGGGCTGGTTGGGGTTGACGATGACATCGGCCTCGGGCA
>CAYTDW010000384.1:0-3808 GCA_964436585.1 uncultured Halioglobus sp.
TCGTTGCAGACCGGGCCGGCCGCCGGGCACGCGAGCACGCCCTCGACGCACTTGCTGATAAAGTCGTCCTCCTGGCACATGATGTCCTCGAAAAAGATATTGGGGGACTTGCCACCCAGTTCCACCGTGGAGGGGATCAGCGACTTCGCGGCATTGCCGAGGATTATCTGGCCCACCGCGGTGGAACCGGTGAACGCGATCTTGGCGATACGGTTTGAGGTGGCAAGCGCCTGGCCTATTTCCTCGCCGTAGCCGTTGAGAATATTCACCACGCCAGGGGGCAGCAGGTCGGCGATCATCTCCATCATCACCAGGACCGAGACCGGTGTCTGTTCCGCTGGCTTGAGCACCACGCAATTGCCTGCGGCCAAAGCCGGTGCCAGTTTCCACCCCGCCATCAGCAGCGGGAAATTCCAGGGGATGATCTGTCCCACCACGCCCAGGGGTTCATGGAAGTGGTAGCACACCGTAGTGGAATCGAGCTCCACTGCGGAGCCCTCCTGGGCCCGGATACAGCCGGCGAAATAGCGGAACTGATCGACCAGCAGCGGCAGGTCCGCATTCAGGGTCTCGCGAATGCCCTTGCCATTGTCCCAGGTCTCCACATAGGCCAGGGTTTCCAGGTTGGCCTCGATCCGGTCCGCAATTCGCAGCAGGACGTTGGAGCGCTCCGCGGCCGGGGTTTTACCCCAGGCATCTGCCGCCGCGTGGGCCGCATCCAGGGCGACGTGCAGATCCGCCGCTGTGGAACGGGGGACTTCGCAAAACACCTGGCCCGTCACTGGCGAGATGTTGTCGAAATACTGGCCCGCCTTCGGGGCCACCCACTGGCCTCCAATGAAATTCTCGTAGCGGTTCTTGAAGCTGAACAGGGCGTCTTTACTGCCGGGCATGGGGTAGAGCATGGGAGCGTTCTCCAGTTATTATCAGGGACTGCTCAATATAGCGCAGGAAGCGCAACATGGCAGTTATTCCCGGCGTTCATTCCCGCATCCCCGCCACTTGACACTGGGGCGGCGGCCGGCTACTTTTAGTTCTTTTTTGGAACCTTAAGAAACTCTGGCCTGGGAGAATGGCAAGTGACTGCACGGGTAGCCCTGATTGTCGGCGCCGGGGACGCGATCGGCAGCGCGATAGTGCGCCAGTTTGCCGCCCAGGGCCTGACCGTGTGTGCGGCGAGGCGCAATGGCGATCGCCTCGCCCCACTGGTGCAGGAACTGACTGCGGCTGGTCACCCCGCCCATGCGTTCAGCTGTGACGCGCGCAGGGAAGAGGCGGTGACCGACCTGTTTGCCAATATCGAGGCGGCGATCGGTGAGATTGAGGTGATGGTATTCAACGTCGGCGCCAATGTGCCGATGGGAATACTGGAAACCGACAGCCGCAAGTTCTTCAAGATCTGGGAGATGGCCTGCTTCGCGGGCTTCCTCTGCGGCCGAGAGGCGGCGCGTTACATGAGCGGGCGCGGCCGCGGCACCATCATTTTCACCGGCGCGACCGCCAGCGTGCGAGGTGCTGCCGGTTTCGCCGCCTTTGCCAGTGCCAAGCACGGCCTGCGGGCCCTGGCCCAGAGTATGGCCCGGGAACTGGGCCCGAAAAATATTCATGTCGCCCACGTGGTGATCGACGCGGCGGTAGACACACAGTGGATCAGCGAGAACGTTCCGGAGTTCGCCGCGCTCAAACTCAAGGACGGCGTCGTCGATCCGGCGGATCTCGCCCGGAATTATGTCATGCTCTACCAGCAGCCGCGCAGCGCCTGGACCTTCGAGTTGGACGTACGCCCCTGGATAGAGCGCTGGTAGACCAAAAGCCCCCAATAAAAGGAGAGAGTCGTGAGCAAGACAGTGGAGTTTTATTTCGATGTGGGCAGCCCCACAGCCTACCTGGCCCACAAGCGCCTGCAGCAGCTGCGCGCACAGTACGGGCTGGACCTGCACTATATGCCCATGTTATTGGGCGGGGTATTCAAGGCCACTGGCAACACTTCCCCCGTCGCCATTCCCGCCAAGGGCAAATACATGCAGGAGCAGGACCTGCCGAGGTTCGCGGCGCGCTACGGCGTGTCGCTGACCTTCAACCCCCACTTCCCGATCAACACCCTCAACCTGATGCGGGCAGCGGTGGCTGCGCAGCAATTGGGATGCCTTGACGCCTACCTGGACCGCGTATTCGACGCGATCTGGGTCGAGGAAAAAAACATGGGGGATGCCGCGGTAGTGGAACAGGTGCTGGCGGACGCCGGCCTCGATGCAGGGTCATTGATCGCCCGATCACAGGACCCCGCGGTGAAAGCCGAACTGGTTGCGAACACCGAGGCCGCCGTCGCGCGCGGGGTCTTCGGCGCCCCCACCCTGTTTATGGACGGGGCGATGTATTTCGGGCAGGATCGGCTCGACTTTATCGAGGAAGCGCTGCGGGCCTAGTGTAAAGCGCAACGCAGCTGTGGGCCTCTGGCGACTCGCTGAAAGTTACAATATGAGTGACGAGGTACACTAGCTATGCAACTACCCGGCTACAATCGAGCTACTCACTTCGGCATCGTCTGGGGTATCACCCTGGCAGTGATCACCCTGGTGGAGTGGAACAGCCTGGACCGCGACCCGGTAAAGCAGCAGATATTAAGCCCCTTTATCGAGCGCACCATGGCGGTGTCGGTAAATGACGCCGACGCGCCACCCGGGGACTCGACGGGGGCTGGCGATACCGCGCGATCCCCCGACGCTGTGCTGCGCTATGACGTCCAGATCGCATTCAACGGCCCCCTGTTCCTGGCCTGTTTTTTTACCCCGATACTTGTCTTCCAGGGCATCGGCATGTTGTGGGACCGCTTCCGCCGCGGTTGAACGACTGCCGCCTCCCCGGCACCAGGCCTACCCCGCCACCAGTTCTTCATCCGCTACGATGCGCAGCGGCAACAGCTCACTGTCGCCGGTGATAATCAGCGACTTGTCCACCCGCACGCAGCTGCCGGCGTAGCGACCCCGCACGGCAAAGGTGCATACCTGGGTCCTGTAGCCATCTATCCTGGGGAGCTTCCACAGGCGCTGGTAGATCTGATCCTGCCGATGAAAGTTGCCACGGGTTTCTTTCAGCAATTTATCGTGCTTGTCAAACAGGCTGATATTGAAACCGCAGCGCCCCGCGATCGGCTTGGTCACATAGCCGCGCCGGTTGAAGTCCCCGGTCAATTCATACTGGGAATTGAGCAGGTAGGGATGGTTCGGGAATATCTTCCACAGCAGCGGCAGCATGGCCTTGTTACTGGGTATCAGCGTCCAGAAGGGCTCGTAGACCATCACCTCCGGGCGCAGCAGGACATCCACCAGGCGCGGCGCCTTGCCCGCGTCAGCGCCCGTGCGCAGCGGCGGCCTGGCATCGTCGTCCTCGCACTCGGCGCGAATCTGCTCCAGCGCCGTCTCCCAGGCCCAGGTTTTCCAGACAAAAAGGATCGGGGCTCCCTCCCCGTCGACGATTTCGCCCTTCTCATTCCAGCTCAATTCGCCGACGCCCCTGATGATCCTGCACGCCAGGCCCGCGGTTTCGGCCGCCGCGCGGATGTACTCGGCGTGATAGGTCTCCTCGTTGTTCTCGTCCTGCATGATGTGCAACATGCCCTGGACGCCACTCGCCGCCCAGGCGTCCACCAGTTCCGCGGTCAGTCCCGCGCCTGGATCCTCGCCCTCGCTGACGCCAAAGTGCGAGGCCCATTTGCCCTGCACCCGGCCCGCCTCCATATAGCACGAAGCGGAGTCGGCGTTGTACTCATACACCTTGATGCCACGCTGGGATACCGCGAAATCGAAGC
>CAYTDW010000385.1:0-3795 GCA_964436585.1 uncultured Halioglobus sp.
GTGCGGGACGTGCGCCAGCAGAGCCAGCAGCGCGCCCAGGGCGCCGGTGTCTACCAGCAGGCCGGCCCCAGCGTGATCATCGGCGGCCCCGGGGATACCAACAGCGGGGCCTCGATCATCGGCCTCGCCCAGATGGCGGACCTGGTGACCCAGTCGCAGTTGCTCGAAGTGACCCAGGACGAGTACAAGATCAGGGTCAAGCGCGAAGGGGACTACGCCCTCAGCTGCGAGTTTTACCCGGGCCAGTACCATACGGTGGAGACGCCGCTGGGCCGGGAGATCTGCGGCTGGGAGCAGCACCAGCTTATCTTCAAAACAATGTTGCCCGAAGGGCTCACCATCCAGCAGGTCCTGAGCCTGGCGCCGGATGGCCAGCGGCTCAACATCGCCACCACCGTGATATCCGACCGGGTCACCTCGCCCTTCACCGTGAATCGCGTGTACGTGCAGTACGTCCCCCAGGATGATGGCTACAGCTGTAAGATGACAATTTCCAAGGGCAGGGTATGCACTACGGAAAAATCCCCGTGAGCCGGCGAGTAGCGGCATTGCTGTCCCTGTGTTGCCTGCTTGCCGTGCCGGCCCGGGCCCAAACGCTGCCCACGGATCCCGCCCTCGCCGTGACGCCGGTGGGCAATGTCACCCTGCGGGTTGAACAGTCGCCCCGGGAGGACGCCATGCTGGATGTGGGCCTGGTCATCCTCGACCCCGGTATCCCCGTCGATCAATCCACCCACAGCAAGCTGGGCATCTTTCCCGAGATCCGCAAGGCCGAGGCCCAGTTCATGCCCGTGTTGCTGCGTCAGGTGCTGCTGGCTTCCAACGCCTGGGGCGTGGTGCGCGTGCTGCCGGACGAGCAGGTGTCCACCGAATTGATGGTGACCGGGAAGATCCGGGTCTCCAATGGCAGCGAACTGGTGCTGCAGGTGGCGGCCCGGGACGCCACCGGCCGCGTATGGCTGGACAAAATCTACCGGGATGTCGCCACGGCGCAGGACTACCCGGGCAGCGAGGGCAGCGATCCCTATATCGATCTCTACCGGCAGATAGCCAACGACCTGCTGGCCTTCCGCCAGGGGCTGGAGCCGCGCCAGCTGCAGGCGATCCGGCAGGTGGCCCTGCTGCGCTACGCCGCGAGCCTGTCCGAGGAGGCCTTTGGCAGCTACCTGCAGCAGGATGCGGCGGGCATTTACACGGCGCTGCGGCTGCCAGCCGAGGGTGACCCGATGCTTGCCAGGGTGGAGCGTATTCGCAACCAGGAGCACCTGTTCGTCGACACGGTGGATGAGCAGTACGTGAGCATCTACGAGGAAATGGCCCCAACCTACACCCTGTGGCGCCAGTATGGGCGTGAGCAGGCCCTGTACCAGCAGGATTATGAGGCCCGGGCCCAGAGCCGGGACCGCATCGGCCGGCGCGGGACGTTCCCCGCCATGGAGCAGACCTACAGCATCTACCGGCAGATCAAGATCCAGGAGCAGGACCTCGATGACATGTCCCAGGGCTTCAATAACGAGGTGACCCCCACCGTGATGGAGACCAGCGGCAGGGTGTTTCGCCTCAGCGGCACCCTGGAGTCGCAGTACAATGAATGGCGCGGCATCCTGCGGGATATCTTCGCGCTTGAGACGGGTACACCCGCGGGCTCATGATACCTGCGGACGGTTACCCGCCGCCGCAGTGCTTTGCGCCTTACACACACGCTGATTAATGGGCTATGCTGCGACTATGGCTAAGAAAGACAAGGCACAGGAACAGGAATCGTTGTTGGGCTCGGTGCGGCGCCTGACCGGGCAGGTGGCCGGCGGCACCCTGGGGCTGGCACGCAACACCGCGGCCATGACCGCCATGTTTGGTGAGAACTGGCTGCGTTCCACCGTGCTTAACCAGCTTGAGCCGGAGCGCCTGGAGGCGATGGCCGAGGCCGGCCACTTCCTGCGCGACGCGCGGGAAACGGCGGGTATGTCGCTCAAGGACCTGGCTGAAAGCCTGGGCCTGGCGGACAAGACCATGCTCGAGGATATCGAAAGCGGGCAGACCATCATGCCACTGGAAGTCATGCTGCGCAGCGCTTCCCTGCTGGCACGGCACGACCCGATACCGTTCCTGATCAAATTCATGCGCACCTACAACCCGGCCCTGGAAAAAACGCTGGAACAGTGGGGCGTGCTGGCACTGCCCAAGCAATACGAGCGGGAGCGACGTTTCATCAACCTCTACCGCCAGCACGATGTGCTGCGCGGCTTCAGCGATGCCGAGTACGAACGCTTCATCCACTACATGCAGAGTTCCATCCACCTGGTGCTCGATGTCATGCAGTCGGAGAAAACCGCGCGCCTGGGCAAGGCTGCCGCGCCAGCTGAAAAGCCGGACAAGGCCAGGTCCGCCCCGAAGAAAGCGCCTCCTCGCAAGCGCAAGCGCGCCCCGGCAGCAGCCAGGCGCCAGCGTTCCTGAGCGGGTTCGCGCAGGACCAGTGGTTCGCCGCCTGTCCCAAGAGTCTCGAGACCCTTTTGGCGGCGGAGCTGGCGGCGCTCGGCGCCAGCGCGACTCGGGAAACGGTGGCGGGCGTGTACTTCACCGGCCCCGTCGCACTGGCCTATCGCGCCTGCCTGTGGTCGCGCCTCGCCAACCGCGTGCTGTTGCCCGTTGCCAGGTTGGAGGCGACTGACAGCGACACCCTCTATCGGCAACTCAAGGCAGTGGACTGGGGCGCGCTGTTCGGCCCCGAGCAGAGCTTCGCCATCGACTTCTCCGGCGAAAATCGCGAGATCCGCAATACCCAATTCGGTGCCCAGCGCAGCAAGGACGCCGTGGTCGACTGGTTTGTCGAGAAGACGGGTCGGCGGCCCCCGGTGGCGCGCAAGGATCCCGCTATCCGTCTCAATATCCGCCTCAGTGGCGAGCAGGCGGTGTTGTCCCTGGATTTCTCTGGTGGCAGCCTGCACCAGCGCGGTTACCGCCTGGGCGGAGGCGCCGCACCCCTCAAGGAAAACCTGGCGGCGGCGATCCTGCTGCGGGCGGACTGGCCCGGTATCGCCGCCCGCGGCGGCGCACTGATCGACCCCATGTGCGGCTCCGGCACGCTGCTGCTGGAGGGCGCCATGATGGCCGCGGACATCGCACCGGGTCTGGGCCGCACGCGCTTCGGTTTCGAGCACTGGCGCGGGCACAACGAAGCCCAGTGGCGCGCCATCCTGGCGGATGCCCGGGGCAGGGCGGAACGGGGCCGGGCCAGCACCCTGCCGGAGATTCGCGGCTGCGATGCCGACCCGCGGATCATCCGCACCGCCCAGGAGAATATCGCCAGGATCGGCCTGGAGCAGGTGGTGCGGGTCAGCGCCAGGCCCCTGGCGCAACTCACCCGGCCCACCCACGTGCCCCTACCCCTGGGGCTGCTGGTCTGCAATCCGCCCTACGGCGAGCGCCTTGGCGACAAGGAGAGCCTGCGCCCGCTCTACAACCAGCTGGGTGAAGTGATGGCGCGGGAGTTCAGTGGCTGGAGTGCGGCGGTGTTTACCGCTGATCTCGAACTGGGGCGGGCCATCGGGCTGCGCAGCCACAAGCGCTATGCGTTCTGGAACGGCGCACTGGCTGCACACCTGCTGCTGTTCGACCTGGTCGACAACCAGTGGCGCCCCCTGCCGGAACACGGGTCCGGGGCCCCGGCGGCATCGCCCCCGGGTGAGGCGGCCCAGTTGTCCGAGGGCGCGCTCATGTTCGCCAACCGCATCCGCAAGAATCGCAAGCGCCTCTCTTCCTGGCTCAAGCGCGAGCAGGTGCAGTGCTACCGGCTCT
>CAYTDW010000386.1:0-3780 GCA_964436585.1 uncultured Halioglobus sp.
CTACCCCATACACGGGGGATGGGCACCCATATGCACACGGTTGATTATCCCATCCAACCCGCAGTGGGTCAGTACCCTCAATCGATAATTCTCAAAGTTCCTGAAACCATAGGCTCTTCACGAGATGCTTACCTGATGGGAGAATCGCGGCTTCCGCCAAGCCTGCAAACCGTCAATCCAACCACAGAGGAGTGAAACACTTGAAACCCATAGACTCGGTAGTGGCGCAAGATATCATGACCTCGCCCATTGTTTGCGTCGCTGGACACGAAGAACTGGCCGCGGCGGAACAGCGCCTGGTGGATGCACATATTACCGGGCTGCCCGTCGTCGCGGCCGGTCGCCTGATTGGCATCATCACCCGCAGTGATTTTGTACGAATTCCGATCCTGCTCAAGTCCATGGATGAGTATGTCGAGGATCGCCGGCACGAAGACGGGTTGCAACAACAGGACCGTATCGAATTCACAGGGTTTCGTTCAAGTCTGGAAAAACTGACCGTCACCGACGTGATGACGCACGAGGTCGTCACCTGTGCCGCCGGCACCGCGGTTAGCGACATTGCCGAAAAAATGCTCAGCCATCATGTGCATCGAATCGTGGTGGTTGACGGTGACCGGCCGATTGGCATCGTTGGCAGCCTCGATCTGGTGAAGCTGTTACTGTGGTGATCGCGCTTCGAGATGACCATAATGCGGGTCTTGCCCTGTGTTGACGAAGCCGATGAAGCCGCGCTACCACCTCCCGCCCCTGCTTAACGATGCATCAGGCCAGCGCCGGCGGGCGGGGTTCGAATTTGAGTTCGGCAATTTGCCGATCATCGACACCGCGAAGTCGCTGCAGGCAGCGCTGGGCGGTACGCTGGACGTCAAAAGTCCCTTCGAGGCCGTGCTGCACGAGTGCAGCATCGGCCGGCTCAAGGTCGAACGGGACATGGATATGCTCAAGTCAGTGCGCTATCGCGGGTGGCTGCAGGCCCTGGGGATGGATTTCGGGCCTGGCAGCCTCGGCAACGATATCGAAACCAACATCGACAGCGCCTCCCGCCTGCTGGTGCCCTGCGAGGTGATCACCGACCCGATTCCTTTCGACCGGCTGCATCACCTCGACAGCCTGCTGGAAACGCTGACCCGGCTTGGGGCGGAGGGTACCCAGGATTCGCTGATCTACGCCTTCGGCCTGCACATAAACGCATCCATCCCCGATAGCTCCGCCGATAGCCTCCGGCGCTACCTGCAGGCGTTCCTGCTGCTTTACGCATGGATTATAGAGACCTCCGGGATCGACATGACCCGGCGCTATTTCACCCGCTTCATCGACCCCTTTCCGCAGGCATTCTCGGAGCTGGTCCTGGACAACGACTACCGCCCCAACATAAATGAATTAATGGATGATTACCTCGAGCACAACCCGACCCGCAACCGGGCGCTGGACATGCTCCCCATCTTCTGCGGACTGGACGAGGCCCGGGTAAAGGGAGCCATCAACAGCGACGAGCGTAAACTGGTCAAGGGTCGGCCGGCCTTCCACTACCGATTGCCGGACTGCAGGGTGAATGAACCCGGGTGGAGCGCGGCGGGAGCCTGGAACAAGTGGGTTTATGTGGAACAACTGGCCGCGGACAGCGAGCTGCTGGAGGAGTTGGTCGGGGAGTGGCGCGCCTGCAACGACAGCTTTTCATTCGCGCCAGGCGCAGCCTGGGTAGCTCGCCTGACCAGCTTCCTCGCCCAGAGATTTTTTGAGCGCTGAACAGGCCCGTGACGCGACATCCGAGGATTGGAGTGACCGGGCCGGACAGGGGTGGCCAGATTGCCTGGCTGATGACCGCCCTGGCGCTGCGGCGATGCGGCGCCAGGGCACAACGCATCACACCGGGCCGCCGGTTTGATCGCGCGCAGCTGGACGGGCTCGTGATCGGTGGTGGCACCGATGTAGATCCCTTCCACTATGGCCAGGAGAGCGAGCCGCCGGACGACGCCGATGCCGTGCGCCAGCGCAGCGCACTGGACTGGCTGGTGGGACTGGTTCTCGCAGCATTCCGGATCCTGTTCGCCACCCGCTCGCTGCAGGACTACGATCCACAGCGGGACCGCCTGGAAAAATCACTTATCGAGCACGCCCTCCGCGAGGGCATGCCGGTATTGGGCATCTGCCGCGGCGCGCAACTGATGAACGTTGTGCTCGGTGGCACGCTGCACCAGAAGATCGGCCACTTCTATACCGAGGAGACCCGCTATGTACGCTCCATCCTGCCGCGCAAGACTGTCAGCATCCAACCCGGTACGCACCTGTACGGGATTCTCGGCAGCGCGTCCGGCTTCGTCAACGCCCTGCACAAGCAGTCCATCGACCAACTGGGGGCAGACGTCGTGGTCAGTGCCCGGGAACCGAACGGCGTGGTGCAGGCCATTGAGAAAAGCGGCCACCGGTTTTTCGTCGGGGTGCAATGGCACCCGGAATACATGCCCCAGAGTGCGATACAGACGAAGCTATTTAAGGGCTTGGTCGATGTCGCCACCAGACGGGTGTCCGGCAGCGACTGACGTGCGGCATACGGGATCCGGTTGAGCGGTCATAATGGAAACCTATCTCGGATTGTTTCTGGTTGCCTTTCTGGCAGCGAGCCTGCTGCCTGCCTATTCGGAGCTGCTGTTCTTGGATCTGCTGGCCTCGGGCCATGATCCGCTGTCCCTGTGGCTCTGGGCCTCGGCCGGCAATACCCTGGGCTCAGCGCTGAACTGGGGGCTGGGGCGGTACCTCTTGCGCTTCCAGGACCGCCGCTGGTTTCCCTTCAAAAGCGCCAGCCTGGGCCGGGCCCAATGCTGGTTCCAGCGTTTCGGTGTGTGGTCGCTGTTGCTCGCGTGGATGCCGGTTGGCGGAGACGCGCTCACATTCATCGCCGGCGTGATGCGGGTGAAATTCAGCCTGTTTATCACTCTGACCGCTATTGGCAAAGCCACCCGTTACGCAATCCTGCTGGGGCTGGTGTTGCTGGCAAACGGGAATGGTTAGGATGCATACTGACCGTCGACACCCTGGCGCAAGACCGTGTCCCAGTCCCGGCGGTACCAGATTCCCGACACCTACACGAGGAACCCACGGATGATCAATGCCTTCGCGGTAATGCAAGCCAAAGGGGCTTTGCAGGCGTTTCACCGGATTGCGCCGGAAGTGGAGGAGTACCCTGTTGCCCGGCTGAACGAGGCCGTGGAGCGTTTACGCAGCGGCGCGGCGCGCTATCGGGTCGTCCTCAATATGCGCGCATAGCTCCTGGCAGGCCTTCACCGGTACCACGCGCGGGGGATGGAGGCCTGCACCAGCTCCGATGTATTGACGCTGACAACGTTGTGCTCGTCGCAAACGCCCCTGGCGAAGTGGGACGGGGCCAGGGTCCTCGATATGATCAGGGCTCTGGGGAAGTTCTTGCGCAGCCAGATGGCGCAGCGCAGGTTGGTCTGGTCATCGCCGGTACTGATAACGAATACGGGTGCTTCTTTCCCGGTGATGACCTCCTTGAATACCCGCCGCCACATTTCCGGGTCGTCGATATCTCCCTGGTAGGTATGGCGGCTGTACTTGCGCTTGCCCTCCACCTCCTCATCGGCGATCATCGCCCGCTGCTTGGCATCCCGGTCGATGATTGCCACGCGGTTGAAGGTCCCTGAAGCGTGCTGCTCCAGCTGCTCCAGGATACTCTGGCCAAACCGGCCGAACCCGGCCAGCACCACCGTATCCTTGTATTTCGTCTCCCTGAACCGTCGCATCAGCCGTTCGGTGATG
>CAYTDW010000387.1:0-3770 GCA_964436585.1 uncultured Halioglobus sp.
GAACCGGGGCGCATTGTTGATGTGGTAGCCGGAGTTCACCAGCCAGTGCGTGTCAAACACGATGATGGTGTCCACCCCCAATGCCCGGCAGCGGCGCGAAATTTCCCGGTGACCCTCGATGGCCGCGTCGCGACAACCTTTGTGCGGCCCGTCCATCTCCGACAGGTACATGGAGGGCACGTGCGTAATTTTTGCCGCCAGGGCCAGTTTGCCCATAACATTCGTCTCCTGTTAACGACCCATTACAGGGATTTTGTGGGTGTCGTGGGCGATGCAGACATTCTTTGTATCCATGTAGAAATCAAAGCTGTAGTCGCCTCCATCCCGGCCGATACCGCTCATCTTGATGCCGCCGAAGGGTGACGGCAGGTTGCGGTTATTTTCCGAGTTCACCCACAGCATGCCGGTCTCAACACGGTTGGCCAGGCGCATGGCGCGGCCGGTGTCACCGGTCCAGACATAGGCGGCCAGGCCATAGGGGGTGTCGTTGGCGATTTGTATCGCCTCCTCCTCGGTCTCGAAACTGATCGCGGTGAGCACAGGGCCAAAGATTTCCTCACGGGCGATGCGCATGCTGTTGTTGGCGCCGGTAAACAGGGTGGGGCTGATGTAATTTCCCGGCCCCAGGTCCTCACGGCGGGAACCGCCGACGGCGATGGTTGCACCCTCCTGCCAGGCGGCGGCCATATAGCCCATGACCTTCTCGAAGTGGCCGGTGTGCACCAGCGGACCGACTTCCGTGGCCGGGTCCAATGGATGCCCCACGCGCAGGGCCCCCACTCTCTGCTCAAGCGCCTCGATGAAGCGATCCCGGATACCGCTCTGGACCAGCAGGCGACTGCTGGAGGTACAGCGCTGGCCGTTGAGGCTGTAGATCATGAACACGACCGCATCGAGGGCGCGCTCGAAATCCGCGTCATCGAACACCAGCACGGGGTTCTTGCCGCCGAGTTCGAAGTGCATGCGCTTCAGGGTGGCCGCGCCCTGGCGCATGATATGGGCGCCGGTGGTGCTCTCTCCCACCAGCGCCACGGCCCGGATCGCCGGGTGTTCCGTGAGCGTCTTCCCCGCCACCTCGCCAAAACCGTTAACAGTGTTCCAGACGCCGGGTGGGATACCCGCCTCGCGACTGATATCAGCGAGGATCATCGCCGTCAGCGGGCTTAATTCCGCGGGCTTGTGCACCACCGTGCAGCCCGCCGCCAGGGCCGGTGCGATTTTCCAGGTGGCGAGCATAAAGGGGGTGTTCCAGGGCGTGATCACCGCCACCGGCCCGATGGGGGTCCGCATGGTGTAGTTGGTGTGCGCATCCTGGTGCAGCGCCAGGCCATTGCGGGCTTCGGGGGCCTTGTCGGCGAAAAAGCGGAAATTCGCGGCGCCGCGCACGGCCGCCTGCTGCATGAACCTGATGGGCTGGCCACAGTCCATACTCTCCACCAGGGCGATCTCCTCGGCCCGTGCCACAATCTTGTCGGCCAGGTGGTTGAGCAGCTTCTTGCGGGCGGCACCGGGCATCTCCCGCCAGGCGGCGAACGCGTCCTCGGCGGCATCGCAGGCGGCGTTGACATCCTCGGCGCTGCCCGCGACCACTTTTCCCAGGGAAGTGTTGTCGACCGGGGTCAGGTTGTCGAAGGTATGGCTGCCGGCGGGAACCACCCGCTCACCGTTGATAAAGTGGCCAGTCACCCCGTCCCTGAAGGGCCGCAGGAAGGCCCTGGCTTTTGCGAGGTTAGAGTCAAATTCGTGCATGCTGGCCCCCGGTGTCGTGATGATAGCGACTGGACAATAGATTAAATATAACGTGTTAATTAATTTCGGTCAAATAGGTCGGCTGTATTTTTGGAGGCATTCAGCCTAAAGGCATATATATGCCGATTTATATACTCGAATTCTGCCAAAGCCATCCACTTGCCTTACCCGAGGTCTTCCACTATTATTTAACCCGTTAATCTATTATGCACCGTCAACAGGACCTGCCATGCGCTTCCTCACATTCTCCGCCAAGGACAAACGCAGCTGGGGAGTGGCGACAGACAAGGGGATTATCGACCTGGGAGCCCGCTTCGGGGGAAGCCTGCAGCAGGCGATCCAGGACGATGCGCTCGCCGCAATGAGGGAACAGGCAGCCGGGCTCCACGCCGATACCGACCCGGCCGATATCCAGTACCTGCCACCTATTGCCAGCCCCGAGAAAATCGCCTGTATCGGTGTCAACTACGCCAACCGCATCAGCGAGTACCGGGACGACTCCGAGGACCCACAGTGGCCCAGCCTGTTCATGCGTACAATCGACTCGTTTACCGGACACGAGCAACCCCTGTGGCGCCCGCCGGAGTCCCACCAGCTGGATTACGAAGGGGAGATCGTGATCGTCATCGGCAAAGCCGGGCATCGCATCCCGCTGGATGAAGCGCTGGCGCATATCGCAGGGCTCACCCTGATGAACGAGGGCACCCTGAGGGACTGGGTGCGGCATGCCAAGTTCAATGTCACCCAGGGCAAGAATTTTGTGCATTCCGGCAGTATCGGCCCCTGGCTGGTCAGCGCGGATGAATTCGCGGCTTACGACCAGCTGACCCTGAGCACCCGGGTCAACGGGGAACAGCGCCAGCATGACACCACCGCCAATCTCATGTTCCCCTTCGCCTACCTGATCAGCTACCTCTCCACCTTTTTCATCCTCAAGCCCGGGGACCTGATTTCCACCGGCACGCCCCTCGGGGCCGGTGCCCGGTTTGACCCACCGCGGTACCTGGCGCCCGGCGATAGCGTCGAGGTGGAGGTGCCCGGCATCGGCCTGCTGCGCAACGGGGTGATCGATGACCCGACGGTCTGATATGCCGATGCGCCAGTTCGACCGCTCCCTGCCCATGGCGCTGCTGCGGGCGCGAGAGGCGGTGATGAAAAAATTCAGCCCGGCGCTGAAGGAGCACGACCTGTCGCCGCAGCAGTGGCGCGTCATCCGGGTGCTGGTGGAAGAGGACGCCCTTGACGCCACCGAGATTGCCGAGCGTTGCGCCCTGCTGATGCCGAGCCTGTCGCGCATCCTGCAGAACCTGCACCGACGCGGCCTGGTGGCCCGCACCACCGCGAAGAACGACCAGCGCCGCTCCATTGTGTCGATCACTGCCAGGGGCCGCAAACTGTTTGACACACTGTCGCCAATCAACGAGGCCCGCTACGCCTATATCACCGAGAAATTCGGTTATGGCAAGCTGGAGCTGCTGTACGAGCTGCTGCATGAACTGGTGGAAAAAATTGACGAGGAAGAGGGAGAAGCCCCATGAGCTATACCGTAAGCCAGGCCGATATCGACGCCTACAACCGCGATGGGGCTGTCCCGCTGCGGGGTGTGATCAGTCCGGGACAATTGACGCGGCTGGCCATCGCCATCGAGGACGACATCCGTGATCCCGGCCCTTTCTACCACGGCTACGAGTCGGACGAGGGTCGCTTTCACGGCAACCTGAGGCTGTGGGAAACACACCCCGTTTTCCGGGAAATCTGCCTGGACTCAGGCCTGGCTGCCATCGCCCAGGCCTTTTTCGGCAGCGAGAAAATCAACCTGCTGTACGACCAGCTGTTTGTGAAGGAAGCGGCGATGGGCCAGCGAACGCGCTGGCACAACGACCAGCCCTATTGGCCGATTCGCGGCTGGCAGGTCCTGTCAATCTGGATAGCGCTGGATAAGACCACGGCGGAGAACGGGCGCCTGGAGTTTGTCCGCGGCTCCCACCGCTGGAACCGCTGGTTCCAGCCGGAAACCTTCG
>CAYTDW010000388.1:0-3768 GCA_964436585.1 uncultured Halioglobus sp.
ATGCCGGGTAAAAAGTAGCTGATCATATCGGTGGTGGTGGTGATATTCAGCGCAATCAGGTCCTGGTTCTGCTTCGGGTCCAGTTTTTCGAATGGCGATGTGTGGTTGATGCCGGCGTTGTTCACCAGGATGTCGATATCGAGTTTGCGCCGTTTCAGGGTGTGCGCCAGTTTGGCCACCTCGCCGGGCATGGCCAGGTCCGAACTGATGACGACCACATCGACCTGATATTTTTCGGTTAACTCCTTGGCCAGCGCCCTGAGCTTGTCCTCGCTGCGTGCCACCAGCACCAGGTCGTGATGGGCGCGGGCGAAGCGGCGCGCCAGGGCCTCGCCGATACCGCCCGAGGCGCCGGTAACCAGGACGCGTTCCAGGTTCTTTGCTTTGGTCATGATGAATACCCCCTATGCCTGTCAATGAAGAATCCGGCTCGCACCTGGTTTGCGCATTATTCCGGCGCTGCTCTACCTGGCCGGATCATCGCGCCCCTGGCTGCAGGGCCTCAGCCAGGGCATCCTGCTCCATGATGCACGGGATCGATTCGAGCTCGGGGAGCCAGGGCAGTGCCGAGCGCCGCCAGATTTGCAGGGCCGGGCGCAACTGGCGGAGCTCTTTCACTGCCCCCAGGCGCAGGCTGTATACCGCGGCCGGATTGTCCGGAGTATAGCTGTAGATGCTGGTTGCGCAGGTGGGGCAGAACACCTGCATCCTGCGCGCCCCGGTGGATCCGATCTTGCAGTATTCCTTCACTTCGCCCTGCATCGAGAACCCCGCGCTATCGACCAGGGCCCCAATCCGGAAGGCGGTGGAGGCCTGCACCTGACAGTCGGTGCAATGGCAGAGCAATACTTTTGCTTCATCCACCTCCGCCTGGAAGCTGACCTGTCCACAGAGGCATTTGCCATTCACTTTCATCGTATTCACCTCATCCATTCAAGATAGCCGATCACCAGTCCCGCCAGCAGGGCGGTCTCGCCGACCATCAGTGCGACTGGCTTGACACCGACGGTTGCCAGTTCTTTCAGCCGGGTCTTCATGCCCAGCGCCGCTATCGAGGTGATCAGGCAGGCGCGCGACAGCTCGTTACCCGCCGTCTGCACCGATGCCGGAACGATGCCGGTGCTGTTGAGCGCCGCCAGCAGCAGGAAGCCGACCGCGAACCACGGCAACAACGGTGGCCGAGCGGTGCCCGGTTCGACCCCGCGCAAGCGAGTGATCAAGGCTGCGCAGAGGATCACCGGCAGCAGCATGGCTACTCGCATCAGCTTGACCACGGTGGCGGTGTCGCCGGTTTCGCGGCTCACGCTGTAGCCGGCCCCCACCACCTGGGCGACATCGTGAATCGTAGCGCCAAGGAAAATACCGGCCGCTTCCGCGTCAAGCCCGAGCCGTTCGGCGATAATCGGGTACAGTATCATGGCCAGGGTGGACAGCGCGGAAACGCCGATCACGGTGAACAGCGTCGCCCGTTCCTTGTTCGGATGGGCGGGCAGGGCCGCCGACAGCGCCAGTGCCGCCGAGGCGCCACAGATCGCGGTGGCGCCCCCGGTCAACAGCCCGAACAGGGGGTCGAAGCCCAGCATGCGGGCGACCGCTATCGAGACCAGCATGGTTGCCACCAGGGAGCCGACCACCAGCGCCAGCGGCTCCCAGCCCATGGCCATCATCTGGTCCAGGGTGAGGCGGATACCGAGCAGGGCGACCCCCAGGCGCAGCACCGCCCGCGAAGTAAAATCGATACCCTCCTTGCAGCGGCTGTCCGTCTCCGAGAGAAAGGCCATCGCCATACCCAGCAGCAGCGCCAGCAGCATGACCGGCGTCTGGTAGTGCTCGGCCAGGAAGCTGGCGGCGAGCCCAACGACCAGGCTGACCATGAGCCCCGGCCCCAGCCGCTCCGCATGCATCCGGACATTCGTGGTCAATGGCATAGCGACTCCGATGGCGTGACAGGGCGGCTGATGAGCCTGCCGGTTCAGGGTATCCGGGCGCCCTCAGCGCTCGACGAAATTGCGCGCCGCGGCCACAAAGCGACCCTGCGCCTCCTCGTCGTCGAGGGTATCCACCGGGATGGCCTCCTTCGGTTGCAACAGGCCGCGTTGCACCGCCGGACGCTCGCCGATCCGGGCCAGCCAGCCGGCCAGGTGGGGGAAGTCGTCGAGGGGCACCCCGGACCAACGGTGGGTTCGCACCCAGGTCCAGGTGGCGATATCGGCGATGGAATAGTCACCGGCAAGATAATCGTGCTGCGCCAGGCGACCGTCCAGCACGCCAAACAGGCGATGTGTCTCGGACTGGTAGCGGTGGATCGCCAGGGGGATCTTCTCCGGCAGGTAGCGGAAAAACACGTTGGCCTGGCCCATCATCGGGCCGACACCACCCACCTGGAACATCAGCCACTGCATTACCAGTGAGCGGCCCCTGCTGTCCGCGGGCATCAGTTGCCCGGTTTTTTCGGCGAGGTAAACCAGGATGGCGCCGGACTCGAACACGGCAAAGTCATCGGCCCCATGGTCGATGATGGCCGGAATGCGGCCATTGGGGTTGATCGCCAGGAACCAGGGCTCCTTCTGCTCCTTGGCGCCCAGGTCGAGAGCCCGCAGCTGGTAGGGCAGGCCCAATTCCTCGAGGGCGATCGACACCTTGTGGCCGTTGGGTGTGGCGGCGCTGAACAGCTCGATTGTCATGCCTGATCTCCTTTATTCGATTGGCCGATAACCACGAGGGCGAAAGTCGGAACCGCTCTTCGCGACCGACTCCGCCCCATCCGATCGCTCGCGCAATCAGTTCGGCTTGTCGCCGACGATGGTAGCGCGATTCATCTTGCGATGGCAGGGCGCGTAGTCCATCACCGCGTAGTGCTGGGTGCAGCGGTTGTCCCAGATCGCCACGCTGTTCGGTTCCCAGCGCCAGCGCACCTGGTATTCGGGAATGGCGGACTGGCTGACCAGGTATTGCAGCAGATTCGAAGCACCCGGGTGGAAGTCCTGCCCGAATCGCACGTTGCTGGCGGTGTGGTAATTGGTGAAATGGGTGACGAAGGTGCCGACCAACAGGCTCTTTTTGCCGGTCTCGGGGTGGGTGCGCACCACCGGGTGTTCGGGGTCGGGGAAGCGCGCCTTCATCGCCAGGCGCGCCTCGACCGGCTTGGCGGCCATGAAAATCGCCTCCATGCTGTGGCGCGCATGCAGGCCGGCGATGATGTCCTTGATGTGGGCGGGCAGCCGTTCGTAGGCCAGCTCCATATTGACCCACATGGTATCTCCTCCCACGGGCGGGCACTCGACGCAGCGCAGCACGGCACCCATGGGGGGACACTCGCGCCAGGTGGCGTCGGTATGCCAGGAATTCTCGTAGCGCTCCGGGGGGCTGTCCGGGGTCTTCCAGATATGGATGATACCGGGCTCGCCCTCGACACTGTTGGTCAGGGGGTGATCCTCGAGTTCGCCAAAGCGGCGGGCGAAGGCGGCATGCTCGGCATCGGAGATGTCCTGGTCGCGCAGGAATAGCACCTTGTGCTCGAGCAGCAGGGCCCGGATTTCGGCGAACAGGCTGTCATCCCGGGCCGCATCGGCCAGGTTCACATTTTTCAGCTCAGCGCCCAGGGCGCAGGTCAGCGGTATCACTTTCATTGGGTGTCTCCTTTTTTATGATCAGCTAATTCGGGTGTCCGGCAAGTGTGCTGCCGGGGGTCGACTGGCGACACGCCACCCGACCGATGGCACACGATAGTTCGGGACTCACATTTTCTATTTAGCAAATGACGCCATT
>CAYTDW010000389.1:0-3760 GCA_964436585.1 uncultured Halioglobus sp.
AATTCGAACTGAAAGCCGTGGCCTGCGCAAGCCACCCCGAGTTGAACTCCGGGAGCCGAGCAGGTCAGACAATTCGCTTCATCGCGGTCATGTGGCCACGCAGCGTTTTACCTACTTGCTCTACCGGGTGCCGTCGAATCGCGTCGTTCACCGCGATCAGTTCCGCATTGTCGACCCCGTTGTCCCCTTCCATGCCGCGACCGATAGCGTCGGTGTCAATCTTGCTCATGAAATCGGCCAGCAAGGGGCGGCAGGCGTGGTCGAACAGGTAGCAACCGTACTCTGCGGTATCTGAAATCACAACATTCATTTCGTACAGTTTCTTGCGCGCGATAGTGTTGGCGATCAGGGGGGTTTCGTGGAGCGACTCGTAATATGCTGACTCTGCGATAATCCCTGTCGATACCATGGTTTCGAAGGCCAGTTCCACGCCGGCCTTGATCATGGCTACCATCAGGATGCCGTGATCGTAGTACTCCTGCTCGCTGATCTGCCGGGAGGTGTTATTTGCTTTCTCAAAAGCGGTTTCCGCGGTTGCAGCGCGCCACTGCAACAGGTTGGCGTCGTCGTTTGCCCAGTCTTCCATCATGGTTCTGGAAAAGTGTCCGGTCATGATGTCGTCCTGGTGCTTTTCGTAGAGCGGGCGCATGATGTCTTTCAGCTCCTGGGCCAGGTAAAAGGCGCGGATTTTCGCCGGGTTGGACAGTCGATCCATCATATTGGTGATGCCGCCGTGCTTGAGTCCCTCTGTCACAGTTTCCCAGCCATACTGGATCAGCTTGGAGGCATAGCCAGGCTCGATGCCCTTCTCCACCATCTTGTCGAAACACAGAATGGAGCCGGTCTGCAGCATGCCGCACAAAATAGTCTGCTCGCCCATCAGGTCTGATTTTACTTCCGCGATGAACGACGACTGCAGTACGCCTGCGCGGTGCCCGCCTGTGCCGGCGGCGTAGGCCTTGGCCAGCTCGAGGCCCTCACCCCGGGGGTCGTTTTCAGTGTGAACGGCAATCAGGGTGGGTACGCCGAAGCCGCGCTTGTACTCCTCGCGCACCTCGGTACCGGGGCATTTCGGGGCAACCATGATGACGGTGATGTCCTCGCGAATTTTCATGCCCTCTTCCACGATATTGAATCCATGGGAGTAGGCCAGGCACGAGTTCTTCTTCATCAGCGGCATGATCTGCTTGACCACACTGGTGTGCTGCTTGTCCGGTGTCAGGTTGAGTACCATGTCTGCGCCGGGAATCAGGTCTTCGTAAGTGCCCACGGTGAAGCCGTTTTCGCTCGCGTTCTTCCAGGACTGGCGTTTTTCGCTGATGGCACTTTGGCGCAGGGCGTAGGCGACGTCGAGGCCGCTATCGCGCAGGTTGAGGCCCTGGTTCAGGCCCTGGGCGCCGCAACCGACAATGACCATCCTTTTGCCGCGGAGCTTGTTGACGCCATCGGCGAATTCGGAGCGGTCCATAAAGCGACACTTGCCCAGTTGCTGCAACTGCAGGCGCAGGGGAAGGCTGTTGAAGTAATTCTGTGCCATGGTGAAAGTCCTCAGGGGTATGGGGTTGCGATATCGGGGCACACCATACGCCAACTTAAATATTGCGTAAAACGCTATATCAGTAATACTGTGTTGCCTATTGTGCAATAAAAGGTGACTTGTGGATACCCGCGCCCTGGCCGTCTTTCTCTCCCTGGCGGAAACGCTGAGCTTCAGCCGCAGCGGCGAGTTGTTGCATATGAGTGTTTCCGCCGTCAGCAGGACCCTGCGGCGCCTGGAGGATGAACTGGGCCAGTCACTGCTGGAGCGGGATAACCGCAGGGTCCGGCTCACCGGGGCCGGGCGAGAATTTCGGGAGTACGCCAGGCGCTCGATCGCCGATTGGCAACGCCTGCGGCGCAAGCTGGGCAGCGAGGAAGAGCTGGCGGGCGAGGTCAGCCTCTTCTGCTCGGTCACGGCGAGCTACAGGGTGCTGGCGCCCATACTGGAGGCCTTCCGGTCAGCCCACCCCGCGGTGGAAATCATGATGCATACCGGCGACCAGGCTGACGGCGTCAGCCGCGTACTGACCGGCCAGGATGATGTGGCGGTCAGCGGGCGCCCCGCGCAGCTGCCGCAACGCCTCGATTTCCTGCCCCTGTTGGAGTCGCCCCTGCAGTTATGGGCACCGACAGCCGAGTGTGCCGTACGCCAGCTGGTAGAGGCGGGGGAGACGTCTTCTCCCGGCTACGACTGGGCCAACATTCCCTTTATCGTGCCCGAGCGGGGAATTACCAAGGAGATCCTGGACGCCTGGTTGCGCGAGCGAGGCATTCGCCCCAGGGTCTATGCCCAGGTGGCGGGGCATGAAGCCATTGTGGCCATGGTAAGCCTGGGGCTGGGTGTCGGGATCGCCCCCGAGCTTGTGGTCGAGGCCAGCGGCCTGGCCCCCCGGGTCAGCCCGGTCGCGCTCCCCGCTGGCCTGCCGCCGCTGACTATCGGGCTGTGCAGCCTTAAGCAGCGACTGCTGAGTCCGCTGGTGAAATCCCTGTGGGATGTGGCGGGGCATACCTATGGGGTACAGGTTTGATAGTATAGGCGGGCATTTTCAAGGTGGTGGGTGGTATGGATAAACCGGGCGCAGCGGCTGATGAGCAACAATCTCCTCCATCTACGGATGCGGGAGCGCAGCCCGGAGCGCTTGCGCCAGGCCTCATCCTGCTGGTGGATGAGCACGAGGAGGAAGAATCTATCAACGGGCGAACGGTCCGCCACCGCGGAATTTACCTGCTGCCCAACCTGTTCACTACCGGCGCGTTGTTCGCCGGCTTTTACGCGATTATTGCGGCCATGCGCGGAAACTATGAAGCGGCACCGATGGCTATATTCGTGGCCATGGTGTTCGATGGCCTCGATGGACGCGTCGCCCGCCTGACCCACACTTCCAGCAAATTCGGTGCTGAGTACGACAGTCTTTCCGACATGGTTTCCTTCGGCGTCGCGCCGGCGCTGGTGGTCTTCAGCTGGGCACTGGGCGATCTGGGCAAGTTTGGCTGGAGCGTGGCGTTTATTTATGTTGCCTGCGCCGCCCTGCGCCTTGCGCGATTCAACACCCAGATAGAAACCGCTGACAAAAAGTTTTTTACCGGCCTGGCCAGCCCTGCAGCGGCCTGCATTATTGCCAGTGTGGTGTGGGTATGTTTTGAGGCGGGCCTGGAAGGCGCCGCACTGCCTCACGAGCTGGCGATCGTGGTTGGCCTGCTGACCGCTGTAGTAGGGTTCCTGATGATTGCCAATTTCCCCTACTACAGTTTCAAGGGGATAGATTTGCGCAGCAGGGTACCGTTCGTAGTGATGATTGCGATGGTGCTGGTATTCGGGCTTGTTACCGTTGATCCACCGCGCGTACTGCTATTTGCGTTCCTCGCCTATGCGGCTTCCGGGCCGCTGTCACAGTTCATGAAGTGGCGTAAGCGCCGCCGAGCCTGACAGCCGGCGGCCGCCAGTAAGCCAGGTCCAACTCTCCCTGTACCTCTGCTGAAAGTTGTTTTGGTCGCGAAAATTCGCGGCGCGCTGATCCGGGTTTGGTCGATAATTGAGCGGTGGCGAAGCGCCCAGAAAAAACCCTGAAATATTTCCGTAAAAGCCCTTGCAGGGGGAGGTTCGATCCGTATAATGCGCCTCCTCGGTCGGGGCTATCCCCAAGAGCGGGACTCATCCCTGGCGGCTGGGTGTTATTTAACAGTCAAATGAAGACAGATGTGTGGGCACTTGTTGGGATAG
>CAYTDW010000390.1:0-3750 GCA_964436585.1 uncultured Halioglobus sp.
CCCGTCGCCAGCCGCCACCGCCTTCGCCCGCGCCACGTGCAGCTGGGCCATGTGGGTATCCACCCGGGCCTGGGCGACGATTCCCGCCACCAGCAGGGACATGCCGGCGATAAACCAGACGACGATAGCCAGGGCGACGCCGCGCTGCCGCCTCGCCGCCGGACTCCGGCCGTGACCTGCAGGCCCACGCACTACTGCGGCACCTGCATGATCAGCTCCGGCCAGTAGCGGTTGGCGGCCTTCACCTGCAGGCGCACCCAACCGACCTTGTCGCCCTGCTGCCATTGCTGGCGCCAGTCGCCCTGGATATTCTCGCGCCAGGACACCTCGAATTCCTGCAAACCCTCCACCAGGGTGCGCGCCTGAGCCTGGCTCCAGTCCTCCGGCTGACCGGAGGCATCGCCCTGCTGCCAGCGCAGCACCAACTGCTCATCTTCCCGGGCCACGCGCACCAGGTAACTGCCACCGAAGCGCTCGCCGATCAGGATGGTCGACTTCCAGGCAAGGCCATCCGGCGCCATCTCCAGGTAGGCCGATTCCCGGCTGCTGCCCCCGCCGCCCATCGCCAGGCCACCGCCGCTGCTGCTGCCGACCGCGGCCGACTCCATGGTATCGCGCAGGAAGCTGCTCACGGTGCGCATCCCATCGACCCGTTCCGTCATGCGGCCGAGGCTGACCTGGGTATTGGCCAGGGTGCGCAGGCCGGTGATCGTCGCCAGCATCACCAGGGACAGGATGGCGAGCGCCACCACCACCTCCACCAGGGTGAAGCCGGCCCCGCCCCTGGCGCGACGCCTGCTGCAACCGACCGATCTCATGGTTGCGGCGCCCCCTCAACCACCGAGTTGAGCACCACCTCGCGGCGCCTGAGGCCGTCCTGCCAGCGCACCGCCACCTCGATATCATGCAGGCTGGCTGCCGCCAGAGCGGAGCGCCCGAGATCGATCGGCCGTGTCGCCACCCGCCAGTTGAAGCCCCCGGCGGTCTCGCCGCCGCTGCTCACACCGCCCGGTGGCAGCACCGCATAATTTGCCAGCAGGGTGCGCGCCAATTCCACGCCGTAGGCGTAGCGCTCGTCGGAACGCACATTGCGGGTGGCGCCGCTGGCAGCCTGGTAGAGCGCGCCCAGGGCCAGGCCCAGGATGGCCATGGCGACGACCATCTCCAGCAGCGAGAAGCCGCCTGCGCGGCCGCGGCCGGATCCGCAAACGCCGTCGCGGCGCCAGGCCGCCGGCCGCGACCAGCCCGGCGTGGTGTCAGTCGACGCCATGGGCCACCTGGCGCACGCTTCCCACCAGCCAGTCAACCGCGACGGTCGCCCCGCTGCCATCGGGGCGCATCATGTCGATATCGCCGCCGCTGGAGCCGCCCTCGGGGTAGAAGCGAATCACCCCGGCGCGCTCGCGGTTCAGCTCCCGGGTGGCGTGCACCACCAGCTTGAACCCCTCCGGCAGCTGCGTCAGCTCGCCATTGAATGCCACGGTATTGGCAACGGGGTCGATCGCGACATCCTGGGCGCGGCCGCTATTGATCGCCCGGTAGCGGGCGGAGGCCAGGGCGGTAATGAGGTCCCGCACCGCCTGGCGATACTGGATTGACTCGTAGGAGCGCACGGAAGCGGGTACCGCCACCGCCAGCACCAGGGCCACGATGCTGATTGCCGCCAGCAGTTCGAGCAGGGTGAAGCCGCGCTGTTGCTGTTGCTGCAGCTGTGGCGACACGCGCATGGCTGTGCGGCTCATCTCGGGATCGTTACCGGCACCGGGCCAGGCCTACTTCCAGTTGCCCACGTCCGCGTCCTCGCCCTCACCGCCAGCCTGGCCGTCCTGGCCGTAGCTGAAAATATCCAGCTCGCCGTGTTCGCCGGGATACTTGTAATTGTATTCGCGGTTCCAGGGATCCAGCGGTACATCGGATTTCAGGTAGGGCCCGTTCCAGCCCGCGGCGCTGGCGGGTTTTTGCACCAGTGCGACGAGGCCCTCCTCGGTGCTGGGAAACCGTCCCACATCCAGCTTGTACATCTCCAGGGATTGTTCCAGGTCCTTGATCTGGATGCCCGTGGTCTTGGTCTTGGCGCCGCCGAGGGAGTTCAGCACCCGGGGCCCCACCAGGCTCATCAACAGGCCCAGGATCGCCAGTACCACCAGCAACTCCATCAGGGTGAAGCCGCGCTGCTGCCCGCCGGGCGCAAAGCCCCCGGCGGTCTTGCCGCGGGCTTTGCGCCCGGCGGTAAAAAAAATCGCGTTGAATTTCAGCATCATGATTGCGGTTCCCTTGCTAGCAATTATTATCACGGTGCGGTGTGCTCACACCGCCAGGTCGTTGACCGACAGAATGCCCATCAGAATCGAGATGATAATGACGGCAATCATAAATCCCATGCCGAGGATCAGCACCGGCTCCAGCAGCGCCAGCCCCCGCTTCACCCCCGACTGCACATGGCCGTCGAACACCTTGGCCAGCTCCAGCATCATCTGGTCCAGGCTGCCGGATTCCTCGCCGACCCGGGTCATCTGTATCACCATCGGCGTGAACATACCCGTCTCCGCCAGCGCGACCGACATGCGCTTGCCCGCCTTTACCGCAGGGGGCAACACCTGCAGCGCCTGCTTGATCACCCGGTTGTCGACGGTGTCGATGGCAATGGATATCGCCTTGAGCAGCGACACCCCGTTGCCCAGCAGCGTTCCCACCGTGCGCGCAAACTTCGACACCTCGAACTCGAAAATAATTCCGCCCGCCAGCGGTATTTTTAACATTCTGCGATCCAGGCTGGATCGGCCCTCTTCGCTTGCCGCCCAGCGCCGCAGGTAGACAACGATGCCCGCGACCAGCAACAGCATCACCCAGCCGTAGGACTTGATGAAATCCGCGGCGTCGACAACGATGCGCGTGAGCAGCGGCAGGGCGTCTCCCATATCCTCGAACAGGGACTGGAACTGGGGCACCACGAAACCCAGCATGAGGACGATGGACAGCACCGACACCACCAGCAGGATCGCCGGGTAGATCAGTGCGGACACCACGCTGTCGCGATTGGCCCTGGCGTTTTCCAGGTACTGCACCAGACGGTCCAGCACCGACGACAGCTGGCCGCTGGCCTCGCCCGAGCGCACCATGCTGATATAGAAATTGCCGAACAGCGCTTCGTGGGGCGCCATCGCATGGCTCAGGGCCTTGCCGCCCTTGACCGCGGTGAGCAGTTCCTCCAGCAACTGCTGCATCTGCGGCAGCGACGCCATATCGATCAGCACCTTCAGCGCCCGGTCCAGCGGCATACCGGCGCGCAGCAACACCGCCAGTTCGCTGGTCATGGACAGGATCTCCTGCCGCCCCGGCGGCTTGCCCGCGGCGCGCGCGGCGCGGGCGTCACGCTCGCCGCCGGCTTCCAGCTGCAACAGGGTGAAGCCCTGACCCCGCAACTGGCGGGAGGCCAGTTCCAGGCCGTCGGCCTCGATCACCCCGCTCTGGGTCTTGCCGTCGCGCCCGATGGCCCTGTAGCTGAAGTGGGGCATGGTCAGGGATCAGGCCGTGACGGGATGATCGACGAAGGTCAGCTCGACCGGTTCGATATCCACGGCCAGCGCCGCCACCGAGGGCTCGTCCTCGCTCTGGTCCTGGGTGACGCGCAACACTTCTTCCATGGACGTCTCGCCCCTGACCACCTTGCGCAAACCGTCCTCGTACAGGGTGACCATGCCCTGGCGCCTGGCCGCGGCATGCAGGAGGGTGGCATCGGCGCCGCTCATG
>CAYTDW010000391.1:0-3742 GCA_964436585.1 uncultured Halioglobus sp.
CACAGCCTCAACGAGGTGGAGTTCAACGAGGTGCGGGTTCCCGTCGCCAACCGCATCGGTGAGGAGAATAAGGGCTGGACCTATGCCAAGGCCTTGCTGGCCCACGAGCGCACTTCCATCGCCGGCGTCGCCGATACCAAGCGCAACCTCGGCCTGGTGCGCGAGTATGCGGCGCGGGAGATCAATGGCGGCAAGTCGCTGCTGGCGGATCCCCTGTTCCAGTCGCGCCTGTCGGATATCGAGATCGAACTGATGGCACTGGAATTCACCGAGCTGCGGGTGCTGGCGGCTGTCGCATCCGGCGGTGCCCCGGGCGCCGAGTCCTCGCTGCTCAAGATCAAGGGCACCGAGCTGCAACAGGCGGTGCAGTCACTGGCCATGGACGTGGCCGCCTACTTCCAGGGGGTGCTGCCCAATGACCTGGACGCCGCACAGCTCGGGCATGCGTTTGGCAGCAAGGTCCGCCAGGCGTACATGTACGGGCGAGCCGCGACCATCTACGGCGGATCCAACGAGGTCCAGAAAAATATTATCGCCAAGGCCGTGCTCGGTCTTTGACAGCCGGCATCGAGGGTATCTGACATGAATTTTAAATTTTCCGAAGAGCAACTCATGCTGCGCGACAGTGTCGCGCGCTTCATCCAGGACAATTACAGCTTCGACGTGCGCAAGGCCATCGCCGGATCGGAGGAGGGCATCAGCCTGGACAACTGGAACACCTTCGCCGAGCTGGGCTGGCTATCGATTCCCTTCGCCGAGGAGCATGGCGGTTTTGGCGGCAGCGCGGTGGATGTCATGCTGGTGATGGAACAGCTGGGCAAGGGTCTGGTGCTTGAGCCCTACCTGGCGACGGTGCTGTTGTTCGGCGGGCTTCTGCGACGGGGCGCCAGCGCGCAGCTCCAGTCCGAGTATATTCCGAAAATCATCGATGGCAGTTGCCTGGGGGCGTTTGCCTACCTCGAACGCCAGAGTCGCTATGAGCTCGCCGATGTGTTGGCCACCGCCACCGCCGTTGCCGGCGGCTATCGCCTGGACGGCGAAAAAGTGGTGGTATTCAACGGCGCCAATGCGGACCACGTGATTGTGTCCGCCCGCACCAGCGGCAAGCAGAATGACGAGGGCGGCCTCAGCCTGTTTTTGCTGCCCGCCAATGCGCCCGGGGTGGAGAGGCTTTCCTACCGCATGATGGATGGCCAGCGGGTAGCCAACCTGGTACTCAAGGCTGTCGAAGTGCCCGCGTCCAGCCTGGTGGGTGAACCGGACCGCGGCTTCGCACTGATGCAGGGCGTTATCCTGGAGGCCAATATTGCGCTCGCCGCCGAGGCCCTCGGCATCATGGAGCAGCTGAATGCCAAGACACTGGAGTACACCAGGACCCGCAAACAGTTCGGCGTGGCAATCGGCAGCTTCCAGGCCCTGCAGCATCGCATGGTCGAGACGTTTATGGACTATGAGCAGACCAAGTCCCTGCTCTACCGTGCGGTGTGCGCCCTGAGCGACGAGAAGGAAGATGCCACCACCGCCGTCCACGCCCTGCGGGCACTGCTTGGCAAGACCGGCAAGCGGGTATTCAGCGAGGCGATCCAGTTGCATGGTGGTATGGGATTGACCGATGAACTGGATATCGGGCACTTTGCCAAGCGCCTGATGATGATCAATACCACTTTCGGCAACGGCGACTATCACCAGGCACAATTCAATTCCCTACGCTACAACACGACAGGAGCAGCGCTATGAAACTCGGCTTTCTGCTGGGATATTCCGGCAAACAAATTCATATCCCGATCGACCTGATCAGGCAGGCGGAAGCCATGGGTTACGACTCGGTCTGGACGGCGGAAGCCTACGGCAACGACGCCGTCTCCGCCGCCACCTGGGTACTGGCGCAGACCAGCAAGATCAAGGTGGGTACCGCCATCATGCAAATGCCCGCCCGCACCCCCGCCATGTGCGCCATGACATCGATGTCGCTGGATCAACTCTCCGGCGGGCGTTTCATCGTGGGCCTGGGGGCCTCCGGTCCGCAGGTGGTGGAGGGCTGGCACGGTGTGCCTTACGGCAAGCCGGTTACCCGCACCAGGGAATACATCCAGATCATGCGCATGATCATGGCCCGGGAGGGCTCGGTGGAATTTGACGGGGAGATTTACCAGTTGCCCCTCAGGGGCGCCGGCACCACCGGGCTGGGCAAGCCCCTGAAGTCCATCCTCCAGGGCAATCCGGATATCCCGATCTACACCGCGTCCATCACTCCCGCCGGCCTGCGCTGCGCCGCGGAAGTGGCCGATGGCGTGTTCCCGGTGTGGATGGACCCCAACAAGTACGCCGTGCTGGGCGAGCACCTGGAGGCCGGTTTTGCCGCGGCCGGCAATGGCAAATCGCTGGCGGATTTCGACGTAGCTCCCTTTGTCATGGTAATGCTGAACGATGACCTCAACGCCGCCTATGACGCCCTGCGCCCCTGGATGGCCTTGTATATCGGTGGCATGGGCGCCAAAGGCAAGAACTTCTACACGGATTACACTACCCGGCTGGGCTACGGTGATGTGGCCGCGCGCATCCAGGACCTCTACCTCGCGGGCAAGAAAGCGGAAGCGGAGGCCCTGGTGCCCAGCGCACTGCTGGACGAGGTGGCGCTGATCGGGCCGGCGGGCCGGATTGCCGAACGCCTGGCACCCTGGAAGGCAGCGGCCAGGCGGGGAGAAATTGGCACCATGCTGCTCAGCGTACAGGACCCGGTCGTGCTTGAGTTGATGGCCAGGGAAGTCCTCTAGTGGAATTGCGCGACAGGGTCATCGTTGTCACGGGTGGGGGCAATGGTATCGGCAGGGCCCTGTGCGAGCGCTTTCACCGGGAAGGAGCCCGCAAGGTCATTGTCGCCGACCTGGAGCATGACAGCGCCGCCGCCGTTGCCGCCGCCATTGACGGTGATTCCTTCGGGGTGGACGTGCGCGACGAGAGCCAGATTCAGGCGATGGTGGCGACGGTTGAACAACGCTATGGTGTGGTGGACCTGTTTTGCAGTAACGCCGGTATCATTGCGCTGGACGGCGAGCCCTGGTGGGCCACGTCCGCGCCCAACACGACCTGGCAAGCCATGTGGGAAATTCACGTGATGTCCCATGTCTATGCGGCCCGGGCCTGCCTGCCGGGGATGCTGGCGCGCGGCGCCGGCTACTTCCTCAATACCGCGTCTGCGGCGGGCTTGCTCAACCAGGTAGGTGATGCCGCTTACTCGACCACCAAGCATGCGGCGGTTGGTTTCGCCGAGTCGCTGGCGATAACCCATGGGGATTATGGTATCGGCGTGTCGGTGCTGTGCCCGCAGGCGGTCGCAACCCGGATGATCGGCGGCGTCGGCGATGGCGAGGGCGGTACCGCTGGAGTTGACGGCATCCTGACGCCGCAGCAGGTTGCGGACGAGGTGGTCACTGGCCTGGCGGCTGAGCAGTTCCTGATTCTCCCGCACAAGGAAGTGGCGCTGTATCGGCAGCGCAAGGCCGAAGATTATGATCGCTGGCTGGGTGGCATGCGCAAATTGCGTCGCCGTTTTGGTCCACCGCAACCCTAGAATTCATTCACACAGGAAGTCGGCGCCAGGTGGAAAGGAGAGAGCGCTTCGCGCGAACGATACTCAATGGATTTGAGTCGTATTTTGCCGAGTTCCAGAATATCACCCTGGCTGCCAGGTCGTGGTTTGAAAGTGCCGATTGGCATGGTATCCAGCGGGCCGCGATCCGGC
>CAYTDW010000392.1:0-3736 GCA_964436585.1 uncultured Halioglobus sp.
TTGCATGCGCATGGGGGCTGCGAACAATATGGCCGTAAATCAGTCCCTGGAGGTTCAGGTCGGCGCCGTACCTGGCCCGCCCGGTGACGCGCTCCAGGCCGTCGGGGCGAATAGGGCGGGTTCCCACATATTTGAAATCTGTTTTGACATTCATCGTCATGGTCTCACTCCCCCCTCATGACCGCGCCCGCATCGAGTACCGCCCGGATGATCTTGTCGTAACCGGTGCAGCGGCATAAATTGCCCGCCAACCAGTAGCGGACCTCGGTCTCGGTGGGGTCGGGATTTTTCTCCAGCAGGGCCCTGGATGCCATCACGATGCCAGGGGTGCAGATACCACACTGCAGGGCCGCGTGTTCCAGCAGTTTCTGCTGTATCGGGTGCAGCTTGCCTTCCTCGCCCACGCCCTCCACCGTTTCGATTTTCCGGCCCTCGACTTCCGGCGCCAGCACCAGGCAGGAACACACCAGGGCGCCGTCCAGTAGCACTGAACAGGCCCCGCAATCGCCGGTATTGCAGCCTTCCTTGGTGCCGGTCAGGTTGAGGGTGGTCCTCAGGACATCGGACAATACCTGGTTGGGCTCGCACAGGAATTCACAGGGCTCACCGTTGACGGTAGTGCTGACATGCAATTTTCTCGGTCTGGTCATGTTGTTCCCCTCAAGCCCCGGCTTCGATGCGGGCTTTTGCGATAGTGGCGGCACGGCGAACCAGTACACCCACCACTTTTCTGCGGTACTCGGCGGTGCCCCGTTTATCTGTGATAGGCGATGATGCCGCGCCGGCGGCCGCCGCTGCCCGGCCCAGGGCAACTTCATCCAGTGTGCTGCCGATGAGCGCCTCGGCGGCGGCGGGAATGAGCAGGGCAGTGGGCGCCACGGCGCCGATGGCCACCCTGGCGGCGGTGCAAACACCGGATTCGTCGAGGCTCAGCGCCACCGCGGCCCCCGCCACCGCGATATCCATCTCGGTGCGGGGGATAAAGCGCAGGTAGGCGTCGCTGCTGCGGGGTGCGGGTGCGGGAAGCTCCAGCGATACCAGTATTTCATCGCTGGCCAGGCAGTTTGTTCCCGGGCCGGTATTGAAATTTTCCGCGGCGATACTGCGCTCTCCCTGCGGGCCCAGGACACGGCACACGGCCCGGTTCACGATCAGCGCCGGCACGCAATCCGCTGCCGGTGAGGCGTTACAGAGGTTGCCTCCGGCGGAACAGCGGCCCTGTACCTGACTGGAGCCGATCAGGTCCAGGGCTTCCACGAAGCCGGGGTACATTTTGTGAAGCAGCGGGTGGCTTTTCACGACTGCGCCCGGCACGGCGGCGCCCAGCCGTAAACCCGCGTCGCTCAGCGTCAACTCCATCAATTCCGGGATATGTTTAATGTCCACGATGAGAGCCGGCCGCTTGAGGCCGAACTTCATCTGGATGATCAGGTCGGTGCCACCCGCCAGGATTTTTGCGTTGCCGCTGTCGCTCAGGGCCTGCGTTGCCTCTGCCAAAGAGGCGGGCGCTGTGTATTGCACTGACTGCATAATTTTCTCCTGCCAGACACTCGAATATTCGTGTCAGTATGTTGACACGAAACTGCCGGCCAGGCCACCGTCCGGGCCCGGGATTTTTCCCCCGACACGTCGCCTGGCCGTTGTCGGGGGGGGGGGGGCCGATAATCCGTCTACCGCTTCAGCCTGTACGCCATCACGGAATCACCCAGGGTGGACTGGTACATGGTGTGGCCACCGGCCGGAATGACCACGTATTGCTCTCCGCCCACCTCGTAGCTGACGGGGATCGAAGTGCCGGCCGCGGGCAGGTCCGCCTGCCAGAGGACTTCGCCGGACTGCAGGTCGAAGGCCCGGAACCGGTCGTCAAGGGTATAGCCGATGAAAACCAGGCCACCGGCAGTAACGAGCGGGCCACCGGCGCCGGGGGTGCCATAGGCCATCTCAAAGGGGAGAGGCAGCGGCAACATTTTATCAATGGAGCCCAGGGGCACCTCCCAGAGGATTTCACCCTTTGCCAGGTCCACGGCGGTCAATGCCGCCCAGGGCGGCGCGGAGCAGGGGCTGCCGAGCGGGGAGAGCAGTGGCTCGACCTTGTAGTGGTAGGGCGAGCCGGCAACGGGGAACTTCATTTCCAGCAGGCTTTCAGTTGCCTGGCCGTCAGCCGCCTCCGCCTGTTCCGCCCGCACCAGGGATACCACCATAGGCACGCGATTCGAGGGTACCACCATGATACCTCCCCGTGGATCGTATGCGCCCCCACCCCAGTTGGGGCCGCCGCCGGCGGAGGGGGAAAATACCGTTCCCTTCTCACTGGCGGGGGTATAGATCGGGCCGTAGCTGAGATCGGCGACCCTGTTACGGCACAGCCACTCGTCTATGGGAGTAAAACCCCAGACATCGTCGGCAGAAAAGCCCTGGGGGCTCAGGCTGGGCATGCCCACAGGAAAGGGCTGGGTCGGGGACAGAGACTCTCCCTCCACTTTGCCGACCTGCGGCACCTCGCGCTCTTCTATGGGTACCAGTGGCTCCCCGGTCTCGCGGTTGAATATGAAGATCAGCCCCATTTTGGTGTTCTGCACCAGGGCCGGTACCAGTTCACCCCGGTGGGGATAATCGATCAGCAGCGGCTGGGTGGGAATGTCGTAATCGAAGACATTGTGATGTACGAACTGGAAATGCCAGGCGACTTCTCCCGTGGAGCCCCTGAGCGCCACAATGGACGTGGAGTAACGGTTGTCGCCCGCCCGGTCACCGCCGTAAAAATCTCCCGAGGGGCTGGTTGTCGGCAGGTAAACCAGGTCCAGTGCCTGATCTACTGCCATCGCCGCCCAGACATTACCGCCGCCGTAGCCCTCGGCCGTGCCTTTTTCCCAGGTCTTCGCCGCGGGGTCGTTGGGGTCGCGCGGCAGGGGGTCGAACTCCCAGACCTGCTGTCCGCTGCGGGCATCGAAAGCCGTTACCCGCCCGCTGGGTGCATCCACCCGCTGGTTGTCGGCTACCATTGAGCCCACCACGATCACGTCATTGACGACGGCCGGGCGGGATGTCGCGACCACTTCTCCGGGCCAGATTTCCGGCTTGCTGAGGCTTATCTGCACCTCGCCCTGGTCGCCGAAGCCGGCACAGGGCTTGCCGTTCCTGGCGTCGATCGCCAGCAGGCGATTGTCGGAGGTGCCCAGAAAAATGCGGGTTTGGCAGCTGGCTGCCGCGGGCGCCTCCCGGTCGACCCAACTGGCGATGCCGCGACACTTTTGCATGCCGACTTTTCGGTCCTTCGGGTCGAACACCCAGCGCTCTGCTCCGGTCCGGGGGTCCAGGGCTATCAGGCGCCGCGAGGTGGTGCACACCACCAGGTTGCCCTCGATCAGGCTGGGCTGGTCTTCGAAGGCTATCAGCGACTGGGTCGTACCGGCGGGTGGGGTTTCTCCCGTGTGATATTCCCAGGCCAATTCCAGAGCGGCCACGTTATCGCGGTTGATCTGCGTGAGCGGGGAATATTTTGTTCCCAGTTGGTGCTGGTCTACTGCCGACGCCGCCGCAATGCCGGGCTGGCCGATGGCAGCCAGTGCCAACACGGAGCAGGCGTGTAACAGCCCGCGCAAGCCTGTGGTGTTGAATCCGGAGCTCACTGTCATTTTGGGCATCCTGGTTACTGGTTCGGGTCGGTCCCCGGCTAGAACTGGTTCGCAGGCAGCCTGACGACCAGGCCGTCGAGTTCGTCCCCCACGACGATCTG
>CAYTDW010000393.1:0-3726 GCA_964436585.1 uncultured Halioglobus sp.
AGCCGCTTGTCGCGGGCATTGTCGGCACTATGAGCCGGATCAATGATTTAAGTCGCTGGACAGGCTAGCCTCAGATTTTCAGCTGAGGCACAAACCGCCGCAGGAGTTGATTATGGCCGCCAGGAAACCCCGAACCACCAGCAAGCCGGCGCCTGCCGCCAGCAGGGCCCCCCGCAGGAAAAAGCCCGCTGCGCCGAAGCCTGCGCGCAAAGCCGCTGCCAAGGCAGGACCCGGTTACACCCGGGCCGCCTGGGAGCGCCCGGCGCCCCCCGCGGCCCTGCGACCCGAGGAGCGGCCACCCCTGCTCAAGGCCCTCCACGCCGAGCACCGCCATATCGCCAGCGTCATGCAGCTGTTCAGTGAGCAGCTTAAGGCCATCGCGGCGGGGGAACTGGTGGATACCCATGTGGTGTACGAGATCATGGACTATATGGTCACCTGGCCCGACCGCTTCCACCATCCGCGCGAGGATCTCATCTACGGCCGGGTCGCGGAGCTTGATGCCGGCGCAGCCGATAACGTGGACAGCCTGCAGCGCGACCATGACTACATGGCGAAACAGGGGCAGGAAGTGCTGCGCAATATCCAGCAGTGGCGCGACGGCGAGGTATCCGGTGAGGTCCTGGTAAAGAGTGGCCGCGCCTATATCGACCATATGTACGAGCATATGAACTCGGAGGAAAAACTGGTTTTCCCCCAGATTGAGGGCGTGCTCAGCGCCGGGGACTGGCGCGAGCTGGCGCAGGATGACCAGTTGCGACCGGTGTCAGACCCGGTGTTCGGGCAACGGGTCCAGCGCGAATTCCGCAATATGGCGCGCAAGTTGCGCAGCGGCGTGCGCCGGGGCGTGGAGCGGGGCACCCTGGTGGAGTGGCTGAGCATCGAGGCCGTGATGGAGTCGCTCGAGGTGTTGTCCATGGCCTACGAGTCCGCGCGCGGCAGCGCTGGTGAACACCTGCGCATCGCCTGGGATGAGGGGCTGGAAATGTTCCGGGACTCCGCGGCGACAGCGCCCCTGCGCTGCGCCGCCAATAACGCCCGGCTGGGCTTGCGCCTTATCCAGGAGATCGCGGACATTTCCCGTGAAGCCCTGGGGGATATCTCCCGGGTCAACCAGGAGCGAAAAGACCGGATTCGCCTGCTGGATAGTTGAGCGGTTCTGCGTCCGGCTCGCGAAACTGCAGGCTGGCCAGGCGCTGGTAGAGCTCGCAGCCTTGCATCAGCTGGGCGTGGGTGCCGGTAGCAACCAGCCGCCCCTGGTCGAGCACGGCGATGCTGTCCGCGTGCAGGATGGTGGACAGGCGGTGGGCGATGATCACGGTGGTGCGGTTTTTCATCAGTTGGTGCAGCGCCTGCTGCACCTGGTGCTCGCTCTCGCTGTCGAGCGCGCTGGTGGCCTCATCCAGTAACAGGATCTGCGGGTCGTTCAGTATTGCCCGGGCCAGTGCGATGCGCTGGCGCTGGCCGCCGGAGAGGCGCACGCCCTGCTCGCCCAGGTGGCTGCCGTAGGCGTCCGGCAGGCGTTCGATAAACTCCTGCGCATTGGCGGCGCGCGCCGCGGCGACAATCTCCTCATCCGCTGCGTCCGGCCTGCCGTAGCGGATGTTGTAGCGCACATCGCCGGTAAACAGGGCGGGTTGTTGCGGCACCAGGGCGATATGGCTGCGCAATTGCTGCAGGCCAAGCGCGCGAATATCCGCGCCGTCCAGCGTAATCCGCCCCTGCTGGGGGTCGTAAAAGCGCTGCAGTAATTCAAACACAGTGGACTTGCCAGCCCCGGACGGCCCCACCAGGGCGAGGCTCCTGCCCGCCTCGATGGTGAGTGAAAAGTCGCGCAACGCCGCCTGGGCCGGTCGGGTGGGGTAGTGGAAGGTGACACCCTCCAGTCGCAGCTGGGGACGCTGGCGCCGGGCGGGCAGGTCCCGGGGACCGGGGTCGTCTATCAGGCTGCGGGTGTTGAGCAGTTCAATCAGGCGCTCGGCGGCGCCGGCGGCCCGCTGCAGTTCCCCCCACACTTCGGACACCGTGGCAACGCCGCTGCCCACCATGATCGCGTAGAACACGAACGCGCCCAGTTCGCCGCCGGTCATGCGGCCACTGATCACGTCCTGGCCCCCCTCCCACAACATGCCGGCCATCCCCGCGAACAGCAGCAGGATGGCGCCGCCCATCAGCAGGGCGCGCTGCCAGATCCGCCGTTGGGCGATGGCGAAGGCCCGTTCAACTTCCCGGGCAAACGCCGCCGACTCGAATCGCTCCTGGGTGTAGCTCTGCACCACCCGGATATGCTGGATCACCTCTCCCGCATAGCTGCCGACGCTGGCAATGCTGTCCTGGCTCTGGTTGGACAGGCGCCTGACCCTGCGTCCGAAGAACAGTATGGGCAGCAGTATCAGCGGCACCCCGACGGCGATAATCAGGCTGAGCTTGAGGTTGGTGATGAACATCAGGACCAGCGCCCCCACCAGGGTCAGGCTGCTGCGCAGGGCCATGCTGAAGGAGGAGCCGATGATGGTCTGCAACAGGGTGGTGTCGGTGGTCAGGCGCGACATGATCTCGCCGCTGCGGTTGAGCTCGAAAAACCCCGGGTGCAGGCGCACGATATTGTCGAACACCGCCTTGCGCAGGTCGGCGCTCACCCGCTCGCCGAGCCAGGAAACCAGGTAAAAACGCACAAAAGTGCCCACCGCGATGGCGGCGGCGATCGCGATCAGCAGGCTTACAGCCACCAGCAGGTCGGCGCTGTCGCCGCTGCCGAAGCCGCGGTCAATCAGCACCTGCAGGCCCCATCCCACGGACAGGGTGGCGGCGGCGGTGAACAGCAGGGCAAGACTCGCGCCCGCGAGGCGCAGCTTGTAGGGCTTCAGGAAGCCTATGACCGGCAGCAGTGAGGGCAGCGTCGAAAGTTTCGCCCTGGCTACCACCGGCTATTCGGTCTCTGTGTTTCTGTGGCGGATTATCAACCGGCCGAAAAAGACGCCCAGTTCGAACAGCATCCACATGGGTATGGCCAGCAGCGACTGGGAAAAAATATCGGGCGGGGTCAGCAGCATGCCGATGATGAAACAGCCGACGATGATATAGGGGCGCTTTTGTGCCAGCTGTTGCGGGGTGGTGATGCCGCTCCAGATCAACAGCACCGCGACGATCGGAATTTCGAACGCCAGGCCGAAGGCGAAGAACAGCGTGAGCACGAAATCCAGGTAGCTGTTGATATCGGTCATGATGGCGATGTCGGCGGGACCGGTGCTGGTAAAGAAGGCGAATATCAGCGGGAATACCGCGTAGTAGGCGAAGGCCGTCCCCAGGTAGAACAGGAATATACTCGATACCAGCAGCGGTACGGCGATGCGCTTTTCATGCCGGTACATGCCCGGTGCGATGAAGCTCCAGGCCTGGTACAGCACATAGGGTATCGCCAGGAACACGGCGGCTACCAGGGTGAGCTTGAACGGGGTCAGGAAGGGCGACGCCACCTCGGTGGCGATCATGGTGGCGCCCTCCGGCAGCAGTTTGCGCAGCGGATCCGAGACGAAGGTGTAGATATCGTTGGCGAAGGGGAACAGGCCGATGAAGACCACCAGCACCGCCAGCAGCGCGCGCAACAGGCGGTCGCGCAACTCGGTGAGGTGGGCGACCAGCGGCAGCGGCTGGTCGGTGCTGTCGGGTTCAGCGGCGGGTTCTGTCATTCTGCGCTTTTGTCCGCTGCCGGCAGCGGTTGCGCCG
>CAYTDW010000394.1:0-3710 GCA_964436585.1 uncultured Halioglobus sp.
TGTTATTGAGATGCCCCCAATCCCCGCCCACCCGGCGCTTCAGTGCAGGGGGATAGCTGCCGCCCAGCAGCATCGGCAGGTCGTGATTGAACTCCAGCAGGAGGCTGTGGCAGGGGCTGAAACTGGCCGTCACATGGGCGGTCACACTGCCAAGGTCGGTGAGGATGCCGAGGGTCTGCTCCCGGAAGGACAAGAGAAACTGGCAGGGTTCCGCCGCATCGTGGGGCACCGTTACGGCCCTGACCTCGAGGCAGCCGATGCCGAAACAGTCCTCGGCGTTGAAACAGCGCAACTCGTGGCTGCCGTCGCAGCGGCCGGTGCCGGCCGTGCCGTGGCTGAGATAGACGGGAATGCCGAAGCGGCGCGACAGCGCCGCCACTCCCGCGCAGTGATCCGAGTGTTCATGGGTCACCAGGATCGCGTCCAGCTGCTCCGGTCGAACCCCGAGGCGCTCCATCCGCCGCACGGTTTCCCGCAGGGAAAACCCGCAGTCAACCATCAGCAGGGTGTCGCCGGCCCGGACCAGGGTGGCGTTGCCCTTGCTGCCGGACCCGAGCGAGGCAAAACGCACTAGTCGATGTTGCCCTTGATCAGCGCCAGCAGGGCCTGCTCGTCCCGCTCGGTCATAAGCGCGGGCTCATCCCCCTCCGCGGAGGCCTGCTGGTCGATCCTGATCTCCACGTCGCGGGCATCGAGAGATTCCACCGACACCACAAACTGTTGGTTGACCATGGGATCTTCATCACTGCCCCAGAGCCAGTCGAACCAGCCCTCCTCTTCCTCGGTCTGGATTCCGAGAAAGCGCACGTAGTACTTGCCGGCGCTGCGGTCGCGATCGGTGATTTCGAAATTGGACTCCTCGATGGCGCGGCCCACTGAGGCCCAGGCCCGGTCGTAGGGGAGGCTCAGGCGCAGGTACATATCGCCGTCGGCGCCCTCTTGCATGGAGATCTTGCCCTCGGCGTTGATCGCCTGGTTCGCGACCATGGACACGGGAGTCGAGTCCGCACTGTTGGCGATGAACTGCGATACCGCCTGCAGCATCTCCTTTTCCTGCGCCAGGTTGCTTGAGGTTTCGGGCCAGCTGTCCACAGCGCCGGCCTGGCTCATCTGCAGGACATGCAGTTCGCTGGTGCCCCGCTGTACCCCCTGGTCGATTCGAAACCGGAAGCGGCTGGCCATGGACTCACCTTCCAGGGTCACCCATGCGGTCTCGATAATGCCGGCGTTCGCATCCACCCGGGCAACGGCTATCTGCGAGGCGGCCAGAAAGGCGCGCACCTGGGGCCAGACCTGGCCAGGGGCGTTATTGACCAACGTCCAGGTCTCATCGCCCAGGCTCTGGATTTTCACCTGCTCGTCCTCGGAGGCGGCATCCAGTGGTGCCGGCCGGGGCACTTCGAATTTGCCGGCCGCCAGGATGGTGTCGGTGATGGGCGGTATTGGATACATTTCGCCCGCAGGGGCCTCACTTTCACCTTCGGCTACCCGGATGGGCGGTACCTCGCGGGCCTTCTTGTAGTCGTTGGATTTATCCCTGAACACGCCCTCGTCGCCGAACAGGTAACCACAGCCGGTGCAGTACGAAAAGAGCACCGGGATCAATATCAACTTCAGCAGTTTCGCCGGATGTTCCATCAGATTCCCGCGGCCTCCAGAGCCGCCTGTACCTGTTGCCGATAAGCTTCATCGAGTGGTGTGAGTGGCAGTCGTATCCCCCCTTCGATCAGGCCCAGTTGCTGCAGGGCCCACTTCACCGGGATGGGATTGGCCTCGACAAACAATGCGCGGTTGAGGGGCGTCAGGGCCTCGTTGATGACCGCGGCGCCGGCGCGATCGCCCGCCAGCGCCAGGCGACACAATTCAGCCATCCTGGCCGGCGCCACGTTGGCGGTGACCGAGATATTGCCATGCCCGCCCGCCAGCATCAGTTCCATCGCCGTGAGGTCATCCCCGGAGTAAATGGCGATTCTGTCGCCGCACAGCCCGATCAACTCCCGCCCCCGGGCGAGATCACCGGTGGCGTCCTTGATACCGACGATACGCTCAAGCCCGGCAAGTCGCGCCACGGTATCATTGCTCATATCGACACAGGTTCGCCCCGGCACATTGTAAAGAATCTGGGGCACGTCGACCGCGGCGGCGATGGCCTTGAAATGTTCATACAGACCGCGCTGGGTGGGTCGGTTGTAATAGGGCGTGACCAGCAGGCAGGCCGCCGCGCCCGCCGCGGCCGCCGCCCGGGTCAGGTCGATCGCCTCCCAGGTGGAATTGGAACCGGTGCCCGCCACCACCGGCAGCCGTCCGCGCATGTAATCGACGCAGTGGCGGATCACCTCGCAGTGCTCCGCGACGCTGAGGGTGGCACTTTCACCCGTGGTTCCCACCGCCCCGATCGCCGCGGTACCCGCCGCAAGGTGCAGATCGAGTAGTCGCTCCAGGGCGGCCCAATCCACGCTGCCATCGACATGCATGGGGGTGACCAGGGCGACGATACTGCCGGTAATCATTCGCTTTCTCCGCAATTGGCGCAGCTCGCGGACCCTGTTTCGATGCAGCCCGGAGGAAGTCCGCCATTATCCATGACAACGGCCGTAAGACAACCAGATTGGGCTAAAATGAAAAAGGGTAGAATGCCCTGGCCGGCCGCTGCACCATGAGGCACCTCGCGCAACGCGGCAGCGGGCGGGCACAGGTAATTTTCAGCAACGGAGGTTCACCAACATGGAGATGAAAAGAGGGGCGGGTTCATTTGCGCTCGCCGTCGCGGCCCTGCTACTGGCCGCCACTATCGCCGCCCAGCCCGCCGCGAAAATCGGCGAGCTGTCCCCCATGGACCGGCAGTACATGGCCCAGCAGCGGGAATTGCTGCAGGACCTGGCGTCGCTGCAGTTGGGCCGCAGTTTCAACGGCGACAAGAGCAACGACCTGCAGACACTGCAGTTACTGCTCGACAAGCGCCTGGTAAAACCCGACCAGACCCGGGAGCTGCAGGCGATGGGCATGGTGATGGGCGATCTGCTGGCCGCCGAGCTCGACCTGCACTGGGTTATCCATGAGGACGCTCAGGGTCGCAGCCGCGCCCTGCGCTATAAGGAAAGCAACGAGTACCTGTTTCCGGTGACCATGATTTCCAGGCGCCAGGAGGCGGGCAGCAACACCCCGGTGGCAGAGATTTACCAGAAGGCGTATGACGCCATTGCGGCGGTCAAACCACCGGCGCCTTTTCAATGACACCGCCCCCGGTCGTGGCCTTTCGCGGCCCGAGCCTATAAACTCGGGCGCTCATTTACCGACTGACAACTCCCATGAGCGACCCGCCCGCCGGCTTCAGGCTTGTCCAGGAGCAAGACCAGGACGCCCTGCTTGTCCTCTCGGGCGATTGGGTGCAGGGTTCAAACGCGGGCGATTTCGCCGCCCTCGATGGCCAGCTGCACCCGGGCGCCCTTGGCCGGCTGCGCATAGACGGTGAGGCCCTGCTGCAGTGGGATTCCACCCTGGTGGCTTTCCTGCTGCAATGTCACGATTATTGCGCGGCCGCGGGAATAGAATTCACGACCCGCAACCTTCCCCCCGGTGCGGCCAGGCTGCTGGCGCTGGCAACCACCGTGCCGCCGCGCCAACAGCCAGCCGGGCCCGGGGGCAACTGGCTGGCGGGCCTGCATCCCCTCCTGCTGCTGCGCAACACCGCGCAGATCCTGCGGGAGTCG
>CAYTDW010000395.1:0-3692 GCA_964436585.1 uncultured Halioglobus sp.
GCACCAGGTAGGGTCCGGTCGCCACGCCCCAGCGCCCCAGGGTCTGGCCGAAGTCCTCATCGGGCTTGGCCATACCCATGCTGCTGGCGACGTCGATCAGGCCGAACAGGCCGATCGTGCTGTTCACCAGCACCCGCCCGGTACTCTGGGCGAACTTGGTGGGGCTGGCCTGCAGCAGGGAGTTGGCCATGGTGCGCACGTCCCTGAAATTCTCAAAGAAATTGTGCACGCCGGTGCGCGCGGGCCTCGGCACCACTGCCTCCCAGCCCCGCACCGCGGGCAGGAATACCCACTGGTCGAAATGGTAGTTGAAGTTGTAAATCCGCCTGTTCATACCCTCCCAGGGGTCATACACCGCAGCGACGGAAACGCTGCCCGCAGGCACGATCCTGTCAGCGGCGAACACCGGCTCGGGATATACCGGCTCCGGCGTCGTTTTCGGCGGTGTCGAACTGCAGGCTGCCAGCAGGGACAGCAGCGCCAGCAGGGTGGAGGCGCGAAGCATGATTGAAGTCATCAGTTTGCCCCCTCGGTGAAGGTGGACACCATCAGGGCGACATTGTCACTGTAATTGATGTTCCCGCAGTGGCCCCCGGTGGGGTAGATCGTGGCCCGGTCGCCGAACACCTCGTTGAAGAAGTCGATTTCACCGGGCTCCAGGATGATATCGTCCTGATTGTGCATGACGCTGATCTTCGGTGAATTGCGCAGGTAGTCGGCGATTTCGGTGAGACTCGCGGTGGCGATAAACTGGTCCCGGGTCAGGTTCGGATTTTCGTCCTTGTAGAAAGGATAAAAGAACTCATGGTAATAGTCGGTGAAGCCCAGCCGGCTGAGTACCTCGTTGTATTGGCTGAGGTCCGCATGGCGATCCAGCACAAGGCCCTTGGGCTTGACGTAACCGTAATCGGTCATCACATCCGAGGTAAACACCAGGGAAGCGGAGGAGATGCGGAACGACACGCCGACCAGGGCGGCCAGTTCCTCGTCCTTCAGGTCCATCCCCTTGTAGGCTTCGTAAAGGAAATCGCCGCCGATCTCATTCTGCTCCTTATATACCTTGCTGAAGCCCTCCACCAGCCGGTCGAAGAACTCGTTGAAATTGTCCTCCCCTCCCGGGATGTTCTCGGTCATCCGGTCCAGCAGGGAGATGGAATTGTAGAGCGAGACGGGTGGGTTGATCAGCAGCACCTTGCGGAAATTGAACGCCTTGCGGTCCTCGTCCAGTTTGGCGAGGTAAGCCGAGTTGAAGGCGCCCAGGCTGTACCCGGTGAGATTGAAGGAGGTGGCCTCGATCTTGCCATCGAGCCGCGACCAGATCATTTCCATCACCCGGTAAAGATCCGCCGCATCGCGCTGGGCATCGCCCACCACCCCGGTGCTGGAAGCCGCACTGACGAAATTGGCATAGGTGGGGGAGGACAGGGAAACCACGTGGAAGCCGGCCTTGTAGAACGCCTTGGCCATATTGACGTTCTTGGCGCCGTTGTGGGCGGCACCGGTGCCGGCGATCAGGAATATCAGCGGCGCGGGGCGATCCTGCAGCGCCTCGGAATAGATCAGCTCCTGGCCGTACCAGATCACGTCCGGCAGCTGGCGCTCGGGGAAAACGTTGAGCCGGCGCTTCTTGAAGGGGATGTCCTTCGGCAGGTCGGCCTGATGGCCCGCCGGCGTACCTATCACGGTCGCCACATAGCGGTCGTGGACCGGGTAGCCATAATTCTCCACTGTTGCGGTGGCGAAAGCGAACGGAGCCAACAACAACAGGCACAGCCCCGCAATAAAGCGCTGCGAAAAGTTTGCGATAGTCACGTGAAGTCCAGGAGTGTCCCCATAAGGAGCGCGCATTCTGGCATGAAATCTTCAGCGGAGCATCTGTTTTCATGCCCGTGGCGGCCGATTCGACGGATAAAGGACAGTGCCGGCGAGCGCACGCCGGGTACAATAAGGGCAGGCCGAGCTACAGCGCAGCTTGCGCGGAGGTATACCCATGAACTACCCGGTGGCACTTGCGACAGCGCTCTTCGCCGCCAGCGCCAGCGCAGCCCAGGGTACTCCCTCCCTGGCCGAGTGCGCGAGGCTGGCTGAGGATGGCGCGCGCCTCGCCTGCTACGACAGGCTCGCGGGGCGCAGCCTGGCGGCCCTGCCGGCGCCAGAAGAAGCCTCATCGGCGCAACCGCCGCCGGCCGCCACCGGGGAAGCCGGCTTCGTTTCGCCGCGGCTGAGGCAGGAAGAAAAAAACGTCAATAACCGCTTTGTCATCATCCCCCACCGGCGCAACTACCTCCTGCCCGTCACCTATAACCCCACCCCCACCGAGGAGGCCTGGGCACAAATGCACCCGGGCAACGGGATGGACCAGGTGGAGGCAAAGTTCCAGATCAGCTTCAAGGCCATCGTCTGGCAGGACATCCTGGGCACGGACATGAACCTGTGGGGTGGCTATACCCAGGAAAACTGGTGGCAGCTCTACAACACCGACGCATCCTCACCCTTCCGCGAGACCGACTACCAGCCGGAACTGATCCTGAGCATTCCCAACGACTGGCATTTCCTCGGGGTGCACAACACCCGCCTGGACATCGGCCTCAACCACCAGTCGAACGGTGCCTCAGAGCCGGAATCCAGGAGCTGGAATCGCGCCATCGCCTCCGCCCTGTTTGAACACCGGAATTTTTCCCTGGCGGCCAGCGCCTGGTACCGGATCCCGGAAAAACGCAAAGAGGATGACAACCCCGATATCGATGACTACATGGGCAATGGCCAGCTGCACGGGGTGTGGAAGTGGCCCGACTACAGCCTGGGCTTCACCCTGCGCAACAACCTGAGCAGCGACAACAAGGGTGCGATCCAGCTGGACTGGACCTTCCCGATCAGCCAGCGCTTCAGCGGTTATGTGCAGTATTTCAATGGCTACGGCGAGAGCCTGATCGATTACAACGAGAGCAGCAACCGCATCGGCATCGGCGTCAGCATGACCGATCCGTTATAGCGGGCTGCCGGCCCCCGGCCCTAGCCCATCGCATATAGCCCATCAAATATAGCCCCTCACATAAAACTGAAGGACACCGCCAGGGCGACGACGGATATGGCGATGATGCTCATCAGCTTGACCAGGATGTTCAGGCTCGGGCCCGAGGTGTCCTTGAACGGATCGCCCACGGTGTCGCCGATCACCGCGGCGCGGTGGGCGGGCGAGCCCTTGCCCCCGTGCTGGCCCGACTCGATGTATTTCTTGGCGTTGTCCCAGGCGCCGCCGCTGTTGGACAGGAACACGGCCATCGCGAACCCCGTGCACAAGCTGCCCACCAGCAGGCCGATGACCCCCGCCACCCCCAGCAGCAGGCTCACCACCACCGGCGCGGCGACCGCGACGCATGACGGCAGGATCATCTCGCGCTGGGCGCCGCGGGTGGAAATGCCGATACAGCGGGCGTAATCCGGCTCCGCGCTGCCCTCGAGAATCCCGGGGTTCTCGCGGAACTGGCGCCGCACCTCCGCCACCATGAGGGCGGCGGTACGCCCCACCGCCTGCATGGTCAGGCCGCTGAAGACGAAGACCGACATCGCGCCGATAAACAGGCCCACCAGCACCACCGGATTCAGCAGGGTGACATTGTAGAAGGTCATGAAATCCACCAGGGTGGCATCCCTGGTAGCCACCGTCAGGCCGTGGCCCAGGGCCAGCTTCG
>CAYTDW010000396.1:0-3691 GCA_964436585.1 uncultured Halioglobus sp.
GAAGTCTGTTCCGCAGGGATAGAGCGCTCCTACTCCTATCGCGATGCCGGTTCACCCAACCCCAGTGAGATCTCACCGCTGGCACTCTACGCGCGCATTTTCGGCGAGGGGTTCCAGGATCCCAACGCAGGGGAGTTCAAGCCAGACCCGCGCTACATGGTGCACAAGAGCGTGCTGTCCGCCGCCCGGGAGGAGCGTCGCCAGTTGCTGCGCGAGGTCGGCGCGGAAGATCGCCAGCGTCTCGAAGAGTACTTCACCTCGATCCGGGAACTGGAGCAGAAACTGGCGCTGCAACTGGAGCCCCCCGCGCCGGTAGAGAATTTTCAGATGCCGGCGCCACCGCCCGGGACCGCGATAGACTCCGAGATGGAGAATGTCATGGAAAACCACCGCCTGATGGCGGGCCTGCTGGCCCGGGCGCTGCAGTGCAACCAGACCCGGGTGTTCAACGTGCTGTTTTCCGACACCGCGTCCAACCTGCGCCGCCCCGGGAGTCCCTCGACGCACCATACCCTGACGCACGAGGAGCCGGTGGACCCGGAACTCGGTCACCAGCGCGAGGTGGCCTGGTTTGCCGAGAAGAGCATGATCGCCTGGCGCGAGTTTCTAGATGCGCTCTCCGCCATCCCGGAAGGGGACGGGACACTGCTGGATAACTGCCTGGTGCTGGCCCACTCCGACTGCTCCATCGCCAAGTCCCACGCGGTGGAGGGTATACCGGCGATGGTGGCCGGTAACGCCGGCGGGCGCGTGCGCACGGGCTTCCACCTGGCGGGCAATGCCGACCCGATCTCGCGGCTGGGGCTGACGGTGCAGCAGGCCATGGGATTACAGGTGGACCGCTGGGGTACGCTGGCGATGGACACCAATCGCAGCATTTCCGAACTGCTCGCCTGAATCCAGCGTAGCCCGGGTGAAGGTGATCTACACTGGCAATAAGGTGGCGGCAACCGTATGCCGGCAAGGCAGGATAGCGAAATGCGCATTCTACTAGTGGAGGACGATCAACTCCTGGGCGATTCCGTGAGCCAGGCCCTGGATGCCGAGGGTTACGCGGTGGCCTGGCTCAGGGACGGTGACCAGGCGGCTGCGGCGCTGGCGACGGAAACCTTCGACCTGGTGGTGCTCGACCGGCGCTTGCCGGGAAAGTCCGGCATCGACATCCTGCGGGCGATGCGCGCGCGGGAGGTGCCGACGCCGGTGCTGCTGCTGACAGCGTGCGACGCACTGTCTGACAAGGTGGAAGGGCTGGACGCCGGGGCCGATGATTACCTCACCAAACCGTTCGAAATGGACGAGCTGTTTGCCCGGGTTCGCTCCCTGCTGCGCCGAACGGGGTCCAGGGCACCCACGCTGCGCGCCGCCGGGCTGGAGATGGACCCGGCCAACCGGCTCGTCGTGTTCGAAGGCAACGAGATCGACGACCTGACCGCCAAGGAATTCGCCATGCTGGAACTGCTGCTGCGCAGCCGGGGACGCTTCGTCACCAAGAATCGGTTGCTGGAGGGAAGCAGCAACTGGGGCGACGAGGCGGAATCCAACACGGTGGAAGTGTATATTTCGCGCCTGCGAAAGCGCTTCGGTCACGAGCGCATCGAAACTCTGCGCGGCGTCGGTTACAGGCTCAAATAGTGACCGCATCGCTGCATCGCCGGGTGATCCTGATTCTGCTCGCCCTCACGCTCGTTACCTGGCTGGTATCGGTGGTGCTCACGGCAGCGCTCGCCCGGCAGATGCTCCTCAGGCAGATCGAGCGACAGTTGATCCAGTCCATGGACATGGCGCACCAATCGGTGGCGCTGGCGGTCAGCGAACCCGAATTCAACCGGCGGGACTGGAAAAGTCAGCGGATCCTTTCCTCCGGGCCCGGATTTGCCCGCGTGAGTGGCTTCGGTACCCAGGGCCGGGAACAGGCGCTGAATCTGTGGTTTGGACAAAGCCAGGTTCTGGTCGGGGCGGTGGCGCCACAATATCCCGAACCCGAGCGGGAGGGCTTTATCACCTGGCAACAGAACGAAGACAACAATACGACTTCCTGGCGCGTGCTCTACCGACAGGATAGCGAGCGGGATATCTGGCTGGCGATAGGTGTCGACCTCGATAATGCGTCCAGCGTCGGCGCCCAGACCTTGATTCGGGCCATTCTGCCGCTGCTGGTAATCCTGCCGCTGACCGTGCCCATCCTGCTATGGGGCGTAAAACGCGGCCTGCGCCCGCTGGATCGCCTGGCTGAAAAAATCGAGGCGCGCAAACCCCAGTTGCTTGAGCCCATTGACACTGACGACGTTCCGCTGGAAATCAAACCCGTAGTGATTGCGCTTAACGGCCTGCTGGATCGCCTGCAAAGGGCATTGGTCAGCGAGAGCCGCTTTACCGCCAACGCGGCACACGAACTGCAGACCCCGCTCGCGGCGATCAAGGCGGAGGTGCAGCGTCACCAGACGCGGGCGGCGGACACCGGGAGCAGCCAGATGCTCGAGCGGATTTCCACCCGGGTCAGTCGCGCGACCAATACCGTCACCCAACTGCTGACCCTGGCGAGACTGGACCCGGAACAGGAATTCCAGCGCGAACAGGTGGACCTGCAGGAGATCGTAATCGAGGCCGTCGCCGAGGAGGGAGGTACGGCCATGGACCGGAGCCTGGATGTCCGTGTGCCGGAGGTGCCGGAGGTGCCGATCGAGGGCCACCCGGATTGGCTCAAGATTCTGGTGCGCAATCTGGTCGCCAATGCCTTCCGGCACTCTCCGGCACAGGGTGTTGTCGATATAAGCCTGGAACGGCGGCCAGGGTACGTGCAGCTGCGGGTGTGCAATGACTGTGAGCCCATCCCACCGGAGCAGCGTCGGCAATTGATCGATCGGTTCTACACCCTGCCGGGAAACAGTGCCGGCGGCGCTGGTCTGGGCCTGTCGATCGTTGCGCGTATCGCCGAACTCCACGGCGCGGACCTGCAGTTGGACACATGGCGGGGTGAACGCGGATTCTCGGTGCGGGTGGATTTTCCCAGCGGCCAGCCCGAAGCGCAGCCCTGGTAGCACCGAGATGTCGCGGGTGCATCCCCGTCGAATACAGAGCCTCCTAGACGTGAAAAACCTCGCCTGAGCTAAGATAGCGCGGTGGATCAGCATCAAGTTGTTTGCGGTAAACCACCTCCGAGGCGACCACGTGCCCGTCATGGAGAATTTGAATCCAGGGGTCGAGCTTGCTGTCCAGACCGGCAAAGGTCGAGAGCCAACGCGCCGGGTCGCCAATGCCGGAGAGGCGGTTGTTCTCAAACATTGTCAGCGCCTCGATAATGGAGCGAACCGAACACCCCTCCATCGCCTCAACAATATGTCCCGCACGCCAGGCGTCACTGCCTCGCTCATGGGGATTTGCGTCCACTATGCGTACCGTAAAATTTGTCGCTTTTAGTGCCATGGTGATGCCCTCCCTTCCCCCGCCAGTAATGCAGTCTTAGGGCTGCCGGTCGAGAGTTTCCAATAGTAAACATCCCTGCGGGGCTGAATATTCTCCAAGTATCAACCTGCGTGCCCAGAGTCGCAAGTGTGCCGGAGGCATCGGAAGGAGGACGTGGCGGGCGAGTGATCTTCAGGCTAAACTTGCAGGTGGATGCTCGCGCGCGGAGAAAATTATGGCCAAATCGATGAACGACATGGTGCTGATCAGCACCGACGACCATATCTGT
>CAYTDW010000397.1:0-3691 GCA_964436585.1 uncultured Halioglobus sp.
ATCAACAGCCCGCTGCTGGACGACATCAACCTGGAAGGCGCACGCGGCATCCTGGTGAATATCACCGCAGGTCTCGACCTGTCGCTCGGTGAATTCTCCGAAGTCGGCGACACGATCGAGGAGTTTGCTTCGGAGGACGCCACCGTCGTGGTCGGCACCGTGATCGACGCCTCCATGGGCGACGAGTTGCGGGTCACCGTGGTTGCTACCGGGCTTGGCATGGAGACTGCGAAGGTTCCCCTGCAGGTGGTTGAATCCCCGGCCAGGACTGCCTCCATGGATATTGGCCTGGAACCGGATTACGCGCAATTTGAGCGACCCACGGCCATGCGCAAGTCGCGCCGGGCAGCTGGCGCGGGTCAGGCAATGACCCTCGAGGCAGGCGGCGAGGAATACTTCGACATTCCCGCCTTTTTGCGTCGCCAGGCCGATTAGGTAGTATGCTGTCGCCCGAATAGTACCCGCAGCGGCCTTGCCACCGCTGGCAGAACCATAATAATCAGGCGGTTTGGGAGAGGTTCGGATGCGACAGCGCACATTGCGGAACCCGGTCAAGGCAACCGGCGTCAGCCTGCACACGGGTGAAAAGGTCTACCTGACCCTCAACCCGGCGCCGGTTGATACCGGCATTGTGTTTCGCCGGGTTGATCTCGACCCTGTGCTCGAGTTGCCGGCCCGGGCCGAGTACGTCGGTGACACCACGCTTTCTACTACCCTGGTCGTGGGCGGGGAGCGGGTGGCGACTGTCGAGCATCTGCTGGCGGCCCTGGCGGGGCTGGGCATAGATAATTCCTATATCGACCTGAGCGCGCCGGAAGTGCCTATCATGGATGGCAGCGCCGCGCCCTTTGTGTTCCTGATCCAGTCTGCGGGGGTCGTCGAACAGGCGGCAGCCAAGAAATTTATCCGAATCAAGCGCAAGGTTACCGTGGAGGACGGGGACAAGGTGGCCAGCCTGCTGCCCTATGACGGTTTCAGGGTATCCTTCACCATCGATTTCGACCACCCCGTCTTTCGCGATCGCGTCGCCCATGCCGAGCTGGACTTTTCCAGCGCGGCCTTCGTGCGGGAATACAGCCGCGCCAGGACCTTCGGTTTCATTCACGAGATTGAATACCTGCGTTCCAGGGGCCTGGCCCGAGGCGGTAGTATCGATAACGCCATCGTGGTCGACGAGTACCGGATCCTCAACCAGGAGGGCCTGCGCTTCGAGGACGAATTCGTCCGGCACAAGGTGCTGGATGCCGTGGGCGACCTCTACCTGCTTGGCTACAGCCTGCTGGGAGAGTTTCGCGCCTACAAGTCCGGGCATGCGCTCAACAATGCCACGCTGCGGGCACTCATCGCCCAACCCGACGCCTGGGAAATGGTCACATTCGGTGATCGCAGTCCCGCCCCGATCTCCTACGCCATGGCGCCTGTTCCCGCCGGCTAACCGCCCGGTGTCCCCTGGGGCCGCCCGTTCGTGGGCCGCCCTGCGTGGGCCGCCCTCCGTGGGCCGCCCGTTGCGTGGATTTATCACGGTAATTGTGGCATAGTCGCGCGTCAAACAGCTGCTCGCCACTATAAATGAAAGTCATTCTCATTAGCGGTAAGCATGGCGGCTCCCGTTCCATAGAGTTGGGGCGCTGGTCCCGTGCCATCCTGTCCTTTTGTTGCCTGGGTTTCCCGCTCAGCATGCTGGCTATTGGGTATCTGGCGGGGCAGGGCAGTGAAAGCAACACTCTGCGCGGGGCCACCCTGGACAGTATTCAGGAAGGGCTGGATCAGCAGTCGAACGGGCTGGCGGCCCTGCAGGACCAGGCCGAGCTCAAGTTACAGGCGCTCTCCATCAACCTGGCGGAACTGCAGGCCCGGATGACACGGCTGGATGCCCTGGGGGAGCACCTCACCGCCATGGCCGAGCTCGGTGACGGGGAGTTCGATTTCAGCCAGCCGCCCGCCGTGGGTGGACCCCTGGCCGGCGAGTACAACGTCGATTTCGGCTCCCTGGACCTGGCCGGCGAAGTCGACAGTTTTGCCGCGCGCCTGGATGACCGTGAGCAGCAGCTGGGTGTACTGGAGTCGCTGTTCCAGAACCGGAAAATGGCCGATGAGGCCTGGCCATCCGGACAGCCTGTCGCGAAAGGCTGGGTCTCGTCCCACTACGGCGTGCGCACCGACCCCTTTACGGGCCGCAGGGCTTTGCACGGCGGTCTTGATTTTGCCGGCAAGCCGGGCTCCGACGTACTGGCGGTGGCCGCAGGGGTCGTGACCTGGTCCGGACGTGAATCCGGGTACGGGAATATGGTGGAAATTTCCCATGGAGATGGCTTTGTCACTCGCTACGCGCACAACCAGAAGAACCTGGTTGCTCCCGGGGACCTGGTGCGAAAAGGCGACCCCATTGCCCTGATCGGCTCCACCGGGCGCTCCACCGGTAACCATGTACACTACGAAGTTTACAAACACGGCCGCTCGGTCGATCCGTCCAGCTACGTCCACCGCACACGCCGCTAGTTCCCGCTGTTCCCGTCCTGTTAAAACGTCGCAACATCAGCTGCGGCGAACGTCCCCATGTCAAGAAGTGAAATACGATGATTAGCAACAGCCTGAGAAAACTATTCGGCACCCGCAATGACCGGGAGCTGAAGCGGATGGGCAAGGTAGTGAAGGAGGTTAACGCCCTCGCCGCGGACATGAAAGCCCTCGACGATACCCGGCTCGCGGCCAAGACCGCTGAGTTCAGGCAGCGGATTGCCGCTGGCGAAAGCCTGGACAAGATACTGCCCGAGGCGTTCGCGGTAGCCCGGGAGGCGAGTGAAAGGGTGCTTGGCATGCGCCATTTCGACGTGCAGTTGATCGGCGGTATGGCCCTGCATGAGGGCAAGATTGCCGAGATGCGAACCGGAGAGGGCAAGACTCTGGTGGCGACGCTCCCCGCTTACCTCAATGCGCTTGCGGGCAACCATGTGCATTTGATTACGGTGAACGACTACCTCGCCGGCCGGGACGCCAACTGGATGAAGCCCCTGTATGAGTTTCTCGGGGTAACCGTCGGTGTGATCCGTTCAGGCCAGCCGCAGCAGGAAAAGCGCGCAGCCTATAACTGCGATATTGTCTACGGCACCAACAACGAGTTCGGTTTCGATTATCTCCGCGACAACATGAAGTACTCGCTCGGCGAGATGGTTCAGCGCAGACACCGCTTCGCCATCGTCGACGAAGTCGACTCCATCCTGATCGACGAAGCGCGCACGCCGCTGATTATTTCCGGCCCGACCGAGGACCGCTCCGAATTCTACCGGATCATGGACAAGGTGATTGTCGAGCTGATCCAGGACACCGACACCTTCGACCATGACGAGACGGGGCGCCAGGTCCTGCTGACCGAGTACGGCTCCGAGAAGATCGAGGAAATGCTGGAGGAAGCCGGTCACCTGGAGCCGGATTCCGCCGGCCTCTACGATCCGGCCAATGTCAGCGTGGTGCACCACGTCAACCAGGCCCTGCGCGCCAATGTCCTCTATTCACGCGACCGGGACTACATCGTCCGCGACGGCGAGGTGGTCCTGATCGACGAATTCACCGGCCGGATGATGACCGGCCGGCGCCTCTCCGAAGGCCTGCACCAGGCCATCGAGGCGCGCGAAGGCGTCGAGATCCAGCCCGAGAACCAGACCCTGGCCTCGATCACCATCCAGAACTATTT
>CAYTDW010000398.1:0-3688 GCA_964436585.1 uncultured Halioglobus sp.
AGACTGCGTAGCGCCTTAAGGCCCCCGCCCGCCTGCGGGACGCCCGGAGGGCCGCAGCCGTGGCGCGAGGTAACCCCCGCACTCCGCCGCGAATGGAAAAGCGGCATAACGCAGGACACCTAAGATACAAAGGCTTTTAAGGAGAAGCCTGGTCCACAGCCGTGCGCACCGACACCTGTTGCAGGTAGGCGATGAGGTCGGCGCGCCGGGCGGGGTCGGGCACGCCGGCGCTCATCATGCTGGTGCCGGGGGTGGCGGCCATCGGGTTTTCCAGCCAGGCGTAGAGCAGTTCCGGGGTCCACACGAACCGGGCGGCCTGCAGCGGCGCCGAGTAGTGCTCGAATCCCGGCTGCTTGCCGGCTACCTTGCCAAAAATACGGTGCAGGTTGGGGCCGTTGCCATGGCCTGCCTCCGCCTGGGTAAAGTGGCAGGTGCGACATGGGGCGAACACCAGCCGCCCCCGCCCCGGATCCCCCGGCGGCGGCGCGGGCGCCGCAGCTGCATCCAGCTGGGCCTGGCCGGGCAGGGCGACCTGCAGCAGCAAGGTGGCCAGCACGGCGGGCAGCAGGCGTCTCATGCCGCCACCTCGCCTGCCGCCGCGCGCCCCGCCCGGCGCCCGAAAAACGTCGCGTCGCCGACCGACAGGCCGCTGGCGATGTAGGGCGCGCCGGGCAGGCCCGCGCTGGTACGCCCGGCGGCATAGAGGCCGGGAATGACTTCGCCAAAACTGCTGATCACCTCGCCGTCGAGTCCGGTATGCAGGCCGCCAAAGGTATGGGCGGGCACGAAGGACTTCGCCACCGAGAGGTCCCAGGCGCTGTAGGGCGGACCCTGCACGGGCCGCAGGAACGCCGGGCGCTTGCGAAACAGAGGGTCTTCCGCATTCGCCGCGTGGCGATTGTAGTAGGCCACGCTGTCCTGCAGGGCCCCCTTCGGAAAGCCCAGTTCCCTGGCCAGGTCACTGATGGTGTTGCCCTGCGCCACCTGCAGGAAATCATCCTGCAGCGCCGGCGGCTTGCTGCCCTGATCGGTGATTAGCCAGGCGCGCCCCTGCTGGTGGAAGGCGATGGCATCCCCGAGTACGCCGTAATAGGTATCCTCGGCGACGAAGCGCTGGCCGAAGGCGTTGACCACGATGCCCGACAGGACGGCCTCCGGCGGGTAGAGCGGGACGATCGCAAAGCCCTGGTGCATGCGCAGGGCGGCGGCGCCCGCCGCGATCCCCATGTTGATGCCCATGCCCAGGTCGCCGGCGCCGGCCCAGGGCACCGCGCAGTCGAACAACTCGGGGGCGTAATTGCGCACCATCTCCCGGTTGTGGATAAAGCCGCCGCTGGCCAGGACGATACCGCGGCGCGCCCGGATGGTCCTGCGCTCACCGGCCACGCGCACCTCCATGCCCAGCACCCGGCCGTCGCCGCCCACCACCAGGCGCTCACCCGTCACCTGGGCCTGCATGGTCACTCCCAGCGCCGCCACCCGTGCCAGCAGGGCCGCCATCAGGACCCTGCCGCCGGTCAAGCCGGACGACACCGGCACGTGGCCCCGGGGGGCGGGCCGCGCCAGGTCGCGGGCCGGCCAGGCCAGCTCGCAACCGGAGAAATACAGGGACTCCCCCGCCATGGGTACGGTCATCGTCGCTGCCAGCTGCTCCCGGTAGGGCACGCCCTGCGCCACCAGCCAGTCGAAGTGGGCGCTACTCTGCTCACAGTAGAGCCGGATCTTTGCAAGGGGCGGGTGCCTGCCGCCAGCGCCGGAGATAAAACTGAACATGGCCTCGACACTGTCTTCCACGCCCAGGGCCCGCTGCAGGGCGGTACCGCCACCGGCGTAGACCACCCCCGCGGAGATAGCCGAGGAGCCGCCGAAGCGCGGCAGGGATTCGATCAGCAGCACGTCGGCCCCCGCCCTGCGCGCCTCGATGGCGGCGCTGGCGCCGGCGGCGCCGGAACCCGCCACCAGCACGTCGGCGCTCATATCCCAGGATGTCACGGCGGCGGCGGGCAGGGCGGCGGCGCCCGTGGCGAGCCCAGCGGTGGCCACCGCACCGAAACCGGCCAGCAGGTCGCGCCGCCGCAGGCCCGCAGGGCTTGTCTGGTCAGTCATCGCGGCGGACTCTCAGGGGCAGGCTGGCACTGCTGGCGGCGTTCAATACTGGCGTATGTATTCAAGCTGGCCGTCGATCATATAGGTCCGGTGCCGGCCGCCGTCGACATCGAGGTTGGCGCTGGCATGGCCGGCATCACCCTCGTACAGGAAACAGATACCATCCTGCACAAAGACCATGCGCGGGGCGTAGTGGAATGCCTCCCGGGCCTGGATGCGCTGCCTGGCCTCAGCGCAGTTGCAGCAGCCAGCCAGCTCGACCAGGCTGACGAAAGTGGGCGGCATCAGGCGGAAGGGATGCTCCCGATCCGCGAGTTCGGCGAAGGCCACTTCCGGTCGCACCCAGCGATGCTCCGCGATCTCACCCCCGTCCACGCTGACCTCCTGTCCGTCTGCGAGTACCGCGAGGAAAAACCAGGTGTCAAAGCGCCGCTTGGCGCCCTCGGGCGTGGTCCAGTGCGACAGGTACACCAGCTGGTCGGCAGTGATGTCCAGGCCAGCCTCCTCGCGGGTCTCCCGGATCGCCGCGTTGAGGGCGGCGCGGTACTCGTCGCGGTCCGCCGGGTAATCCGCCTCGTCCACCCGACCACCGGGAAACACCCACATGCCGCCCATGTGTTGTACCGCCTGGCTGCGCTGGACCAGCAGGGCTTCCGGGCCCTGCTCGCTGTCGCGCACCAGCACCACGGTGGCCGCCGGGTAAATCGGTTCAACTGTCTTACTCAACTCCAGCATGGGACAGGCTCCAACCGGCTCAGGGGAAAAATCGGCTGATGGTGTCGATCACGCAGGCGGGGCGCTCGCTCCCCTCGATCTCGATCATCATGCGTACCACCACCTGCACGCCGCCCTTCACCGCCTCGGCGCTGATCACCTCGCCGCCACCGCGCAGCCGGCTGCCCACTGGCACTGCCGCGGGGAAACGCACTTTCTCGCAGCCGTAATTCACGCCCATGGAGACGTTCTCCACCCGCATAATCTCGGGCAGGAACAGGTTGGCCAGGGACAGGGTGAGGTAACCGTGGGCAATGGTTTTGCCAAAGGGTCCGGCGGCGGCGCGCTCGGGGTCCACGTGTATCCACTGGTGGTCGCCGGTGGCCTCGGCGAACAGGTCGATACGCCGCTGGTCTATCTCCAGCCACTCGCTGTAGCCCAGGTGCCTGCCGACAGCGTCCAGCAATTGAGCGGGGTCATTGAAGATGGTGGTCACTGGCGTCTCTCACGGGTTTGCGTGCAGCCGCGACTATACCACCGCAGCGGCCCCGCCTTCATTTTTTTGGCCGCCCCTCGGGCCGATGTGATATAAATGCAGGCTGCTTCCAAACAGCCGACCAGCGCCGGGTAGATGCCCGGCTGTGCCCGGCACCAGCGGAAAATCTCCCACAGTGGCCAGCAAGTCCAGACAACTGACCCTATCCCTCGCACTGCTCGCCGGGGCGACGGCTGTCGCCGCGGTGATGTATCTGCTGCGTCCCGCCACCGAAACCGCCGAACCCGTTTACGCGGCGGTGACCGTGGATGTCGCCGAGGTGGTGAAGCAGAACCTGCGCATCCAGGTGCAGGCCCAGGGCACCGTCATACC
>CAYTDW010000399.1:0-3685 GCA_964436585.1 uncultured Halioglobus sp.
GTCCACGTCAACCACGAACAGGGCATCAGGCAGACCTCCCATGTTTTTGATACCGCCGATGCTGCGCTCCAGCTTGTCCATGTCGCGAGTACGCATCAGCGCCTCTTTCTTGGTCAGCTTGGCGAACGTGCCATCGGTCATCTGCGTTTCGAGGTCGCGCAGGCGCTTGATGGAGGCGCGGATGGTTTTGTAGTTGGTGAGCATGCCGCCCAGCCAGCGATGGCTGACATAAGGCATACCGGCACGCTCGGCCTGCTCCTTGATGATCTTGCCGGCGGCGCGTTTGGTGCCGACAAACAGGACCTTGTTCTTGTTGCCCGCGAGACGCTTGACCAGGTCCAGCGCCTCATTGAACGCCGGAACGGTGTGCTCGAGGTTGATAATGTGGATCTTGTTGCGGGCGCCAAAAATGTACTGGTCCATCTTGGGGTTCCAGTAGCGTGTTTGGTGTCCGAAGTGGGCGCCCGCCTGAAGCAGGTCGCGCATGCTTACTTGCGACATAGTGTGATTACCTTGTGTTTGGGTTAAACCTCCACATACCCCTGCAACCAAACCGGCACGCCGGCACCCTGGAGCAGGTACTGATATGTGTGTGTCGTTTTTCCCGGCGCGAGCGGGGTTCTTTGCAGGCCCTGCCCTCGCGGAGGCGCGCTTTATACCACAAGCCCGCCAGGGTTTAAAGGTTCCCGCGGGGCCAATGCCGGGCCTGATTGCTCATTTGCGCTCTGAATGGGGTAGAATGTGCCTCCCCCGAAGGCGCGCACTTCCGGAAAAACTACATTTTTATTATATTTTTCAATAGGTTATAGATGGCTATATCGATCAAGAGCGCGGCTGAGATGGAAAAGATGCGGGTCGCGGGTCGCCTGACTGCCGAAGTGCTGGAAATGATCGAGCCGCTGGTCCAGGTGGGCATCACCACCGGGGAACTGGACCGGATCTGCCACGACTATATAACCAATACCCTGGGCGCGATTCCCGCTCCCCTCAACTACAACGGCTTTCCCCGCTCCATCTGTACCTCTGTCAACGATGTAGTCTGCCACGGCATCCCCTCAGACACGCGCAAGCTGAAGAGCGGCGACATCGTCAATATAGATGTCACCGTGATCAAGGACGGCTACCACGGCGACAGCAGCATCATGGTCCAGGTCGGCGAGGTAGCCGCCCACGCCCAGCGGCTTATCCAGGTCACCCAGGAGTGCCTGTACAAGGCACTGGAAGTCGTCCGGCCCGGCGCCACCCTGGGGGATATCGGCTGGGTGATCCAGCAGCATGCAGAGAAGAACTACTACTCCGTGGTACGCGAATACTGCGGCCACGGGATCGGCAAGGTATTCCACGAAGAGCCCCAGGTTTTGCACTACGGCCAGAGGGGCACTGGCCTGGTGCTGGAATCGGGTATGACCTTCACCATTGAACCGATGATCAACGCCGGTCGTCGCCAGACCCGCCTGAACTCCAAGGACGGCTGGACGGTCACTACCCGGGACGGCCGCCTGTCGGCCCAGTGGGAACACACCCTGGGGGTAACCGACACCGGCTGCGAGATTTTCACCCGACGCAGCTCAGAGGCCCTTCCGGTTTGAATATGGTCAACGACGCCGGGGCGCTGCCTCCTGCCATGTTTGACCCCAGGGCCTTTGCCAGCGCACTGGAACAGGGCAAGGTCCTGCCTTCATGCAAACAGGCCATCACCGCCGCTACAGACTACCTGCACGACCGGTTCCGCGGCGGCGCCCCCGCCGGGGACCTGATCCGCCTGCGGGCAACATTCATGGATACCCTGCTCGGCACCCTGTGGGATTGCCAGGACTGGGGCCAGGCCGAGCTGGCGCTGGTGGCGGTGGGCGGCTACGGTCGCGGCGAACTGCACCCGCATTCAGATGTGGACATCCTGCTTTTACTGGGCGACGGCGAACACGGACGAGAGCAGCAATTGGAAGCATTCCTCACCCTGCTCTGGGATATAGGGCTGGTCATCGGGCACAGCGTGCGCACGGTGGAAGATTGCGAGAAAAAGGCCAGGGAAGACATTACGGTGCTGACCAACCTGATGGAAGCCAGGACAATCCGCGGCCCCGCAACATTGATGCAACGGGTGCGAGAGGCAACCGGTCCCGACAGGATGTGGCCCAGCGCGGACTTTTTCCGTGCCAAGCTCGAGGAACAACGCGCGCGCCATAACAAATTCGCCGATACCGAGTACAACCTTGAACCCAACATCAAAAGCTGCCCGGGCGGCCTACGGGACCTGCAGATCATAGGCTGGCTCGCAGAACGGCACTTCGGGGTGGAGTCACTGGAACAGATCACCGCCTCCGACTTCCTCGACAGCGAGGAAATGGAAATCCTGCACCGCGGGCGCGAATTCATGTGGAAGGTGCGCTACGCCCTGCATATGATCAGCGACCGCGAGGAGGACCGGCTGCTGTTCGACCACCAGCGGACCCTGGCGGAACTGTGGGGCTTCAAGGACGGCGAGCGCCTGGCGGTCGAGCAGTTCATGCAGACCTACTATCGCTGGGCACTGGCACTGAGCCATCTCAATGAGCTGCTGATCCAGAATTTCGACCAGGCGATCCTGCACGCCGATAGCGCCGACGATATCCGGATTATCAACGAGCGCTTCCAGTTGCGCTCCGGCTACGTCGACGCGCGCAGCGAGAATGTATTTACCGAAACGCCATCAGCCCTGCTGGAGGTGTTTCTGCTGTGCGCCACCCTGGAGGAGTCCGAGGGTATATCAGCGCCAACTATCCGGCTTATCCGCAACCACCGCCACCTGGTCGATGAAGGCTTCCGCGCGGATCCGCACAATCGCGAGACATTCCTCGATATTCTGCGATCACCCAACAAAATGTCCCGGCAACTGCGGCGAATGGCCCGCTACGGCATACTGGGACAGTACCTGCCGGAATTCGGCCGCGTTGTCGGCCAGATGCAGCACGACCTGTTTCACGTCTACACCGTGGACGCGCATACCCTGGAGGTTATCAAGAACGCGCGGCGCTTTCTCGAACCCGAGTTCGACCAACTCTTTCCCGTGTCGAGCCGCGTGGCCCGGCGCCTGCGCAAGCCGGAACTGCTGTATATCGCCGCCCTCTACCACGATATCGGCAAGGGCCGCGGCGGCGACCACTCGGAGCTGGGAGCTGTGGATGCGGAGCGCTTCTGCCGCGATCACGCACTGGACGAGAAGGACACCGAGCTGGTGGTCTGGCTGGTGCGCAACCACCTGGTCATGTCGGCGGTCTCCCAGCGCAAGGATATTTCCGATCCGGACATCATCCAGCAGTTTGCCGGCCATGTCCGCGACCAGGAACACCTGGATTACCTGCTGACCCTGACGGTAGCCGATATCAACGGTACCAACCCGACATTGTGGAATGCCTGGCGCGGAAGCCTTTTGCGCCAGCTTTATACCGAAACCCGACGCGCCCTGCAGCGCGGACTGGAAAATCCAATGGCAAAGCAGGCCTGGGTCGAGCGCAGCCGCCGCGCCGCCAGCGAAATCCTCGAGGACCGCGGCTTTACCACGGAAGAACTTGACGCCCTATGGGAACAGCGCGGCGAGGATTACTTCCTGCGGGAGCGGGCTGAGGATATCGCCTGGCATACCGAATCCATCGCCAGCCACGTCAACCGTCACAGGCACCTGGTACTGAACCGCAAAAGCTCGGAG
>CAYTDW010000400.1:0-3684 GCA_964436585.1 uncultured Halioglobus sp.
GGGGCGCGGCAGGACCTTTGTTTTCGAAACCCTCGCACTGGATGATATCCGCGCTATCAGCAAGGGTTTCGGCGTCACCATCAATGACCTGTTTGTCGCCGCGGCGGCGGGGGCCTACCGCAAATTCATGCAGACCCGCGGCTATGATCCCGACACGGGCCCGCTGGTGGCCGCCATTCCCGTCTCGAAACGCCCGCCGCCGGAAGTGGACGATATGATCGGCAACAAGACCTCCACCGACTACCTGGCGATGCCGGTGCACCTGGCTGACCCTGAAGCCCGGCTCAAGGCCGCCGCCCACGCCGGCAATGTCATGAAGGAGCACCTGGTGGCGGCGGAAGGTTCCGACCTGTCGAACATACTCGAAATTACACCGCCGATATTCATCCGCCTGCTCGACTGGGTGGTGAAGTACAAGGAGGGCAAGTTCGGCGTGTGGGGCAATGCCGCGATTTCCAACGTGCCCGGCCCACGGGAGCCCCTGTACATGGGGACGATGAAACTCAAGAACTGGATATCGATGGGTATGGTGGCCCACGGCCTGGGCCTCAATACTACCGTGTGGAGCTACGCGGGCCAGTTCAATGTCTGCGTCCTGGCCGACAAGGAACTGCTGCCGGACGGCTGGGAAATGATCGGCTATTTCAGGGAGGCTTTCGGGGAGTATCAGCAACTGCTGGCGCAAAAGCAGGCGGCGGGGCAGAGCCCGCCGTCAAACCCTAGCCATTGACCAGGAAATGCACGTAGATGCTGGCGAAGTAGCCCAGGGCAATCGCCGGCGTCCACTTCAGGTGACTGAAGAACGTGTAATGCCCACGCGCCTGGCCCATCAGGGCTACGCCCGCCGCTGAGCCGATGGACAGCAGGCTGCCGCCCACTCCCGCCGTCATGGTGACCAGCAGCCACTGCAGCTCGGACATATCCGGGTTCATGGTGAGCACGGCAAACATTACCGGGATGTTATCCACTATCGCCGACATCAGGCCCACCAGGATATTCGCCGTGGTCGCCCCCAGCTCGCCGTAGATATAGGCCGAGGCCATGCTCAGGTAGCCGATAAAGCCAAGGGCGCCCACCGCCATGACCACGCCGTAGAAGAAGAACAGGGTGTCCCACTCGGCCTTGGCGATATGGTCAAACACGTCGAAACTTTGCTGCGTGTCGCTGCCGGGCGGCATGTCCATGCTTTCGACGGTAGCGGTCGAGTGGGTCCTGTTGCGCAGGTAAAAGCCGAAGAACTTCAGGTAGCCCAGGCCCAGCATCATGCCGAACACGGGGGGCAGATGCAGGAAATTGTGGAAGCTGACCGCGGTGACAATGGTGAGGAAAAACAGGCCGATGATGGGCAGTGCGCCGGGCTTGAGGGCCGAGCGGCCATCACCCTGCAGGGCGGCAGGCCTCCCCTTCGGCAGGGCAAAATGCATGAGCAGCGCCGGCACACCGAAATTCACCACCGCGGGTATAAACAACTTGAAAAAGTCCCAGAAGGGCAATATTCCCTTCTGCCAGACCATCAGCGTGGTGATGTCGCCAAAGGGACTGAAGGCGCCCCCGGCGTTGGCGCCGATCACGATATTGATACAGCCCATGGCGATAAATTTCGAGTTGTCCTGCCCCACCGCCAGGATGACGGCGCACATTATCAGGGCCGTGGTGAGGTTGTCGGCCACGGGCGATATGAAGAAGGCGAGGAGCCCGGTAATCCAGAACAGGGATCGGTAACTGAAGCCCTGCAATACCAGCCAGTTGCGCAACTCATCGAACACGCCCCGCTCTATCATGGCGTTGATATAGGTCATCGCCACCAGCAGGAAGAAAAACAGCTCCCCATACTCGAGGAAGTTGTGGCGAATAGCGCCCTCGACCTCCTGGGTGAACCCGTTGGCGTTGTACGCCAGTGCAATGAGAAGCCACATAATGCCAGCCGCGACAAGCACCGGCTTGGATTTTCTCAGGTGGATTTTCTCTTCCAGGATCACCAGGAAATAGGCGGCGGAAAAGATCAGGATGGCGGCGTATCCCACCCAGTGCCCGGTCAGGTCCAGCGGTTTGGCTGCCGGATCCGAGGCGAGAGCGGCTGTGGACGCGAGCAACCCCGTGAACAGGGCCAAAAATCGTGTCATGCGCGAATCTCCGTGGCAATGGGCAGGCTTGGCAGGCCGCGATTGTAGCGCGTAGGCGCTTTGATTTCATGCGCTGGATCAAGGGAACTTTTCCCTCTAAAGCCGGGCAGCCGCCGCGGTCCGATCACGTACAATGTCCTATCGACCACAGCCGGAAGCGGAAGCAGGATTCACATGATCGACCCAAGCCACAGCAACGGCACGCCGTCCGCCATCAGCCGCCAGCCAGCGGCAGAGCCGGGGCAGGTGGCGTGGCTGGAGATCGTCGACGTCAACCAGCTGGGTGCCTTCGCTGACTGGGGCTTGCCCAAGGACCTGTTCATCCCTTTCGCCGAGCAACAGCAGCCACTGCGCAGGGGCGACCGGGTGCTGGTGAAAATCTACCTCGACAAGCTGGAACGGGTGACCGGCTCCACCCGGATAGATTACTGGGTCAAGGACGATGCCAGCGGCTTCGCGCCAGGCCAGGAAGTCTCGCTGCTGATTGCAGATCGCACCGAGCTGGGCGTGAAGGCCATCATCGAGCATCGCAGCTGGGGTCTCCTGTACGGCAACGAGCTGTTCCGGGAACTGCATAAAGGCCAGTGCGTCACCGGCTATGTCAAACAGATCCGGGCCGACGGGAAAATCGACCTGTCACTGGAAAAGCCGGGGTTCAGCAAGGACCGGCTGGATAGCCTCGCCGGTCGAATCATCGACCGTCTGGAAGCGGGTGGCGGGTTCCTGCCCCTCACCGACAAGAGCCCCCCGGAAGCGATCCAGGCCGGTTTCGGCGTGAGCAAGAAAGTGTTCAAACAGGCGCTGGGTGCCCTTTACCGGCAACGGCGTATCACCCTGCACGCCGATGGCATACGACTGGCGGAGAGTTGACCGCAGGGTCTCTTCACACGGACAATTCACAAGGGCTTACCACAAGGAAAAAACCATGTTGACCGTACATCACCTCAACAACTCCCGCTCCCAGCGCATATTGTGGCTGCTGGAGGAGCTGGAACTCGACTACGCGCTGCAGCATTACCAGCGGGATGCCACCACCAACCTCGCCCCCCCGGCGCTGGAAGCGGTACATCCCCTGGGGAAATCGCCGGTGCTCACCGACGTCGACAACACCATCATCGAATCCGGCGCCATCATCGACTACGTCCTGCGTCGCCATGGCAATGGCCGACTGCGGCCCGTACCCGGCAGCATTGAACACGAGCAATACCTGCAGTGGCTGCATTATGCGGAGGGGAGCGCCATGTTGCCCCTGATGCTGCGCCTCTATACCGGCAGGCTGCCGGACGGGGGGGCGGCACTGCAACCAAGGATCAACGACGAACTGAATCGCCACCTGGGGTACATGGACAGGTCGCTGCAGGGCGTCGACTGGTTTGTGGGCAACACCTTTTCCGGGGCCGACATACAACTGTCTTTCGTGGTGGAACTCGCCCCATTGCTGCATCCGGCCGGAAGCTTTCCCAATCTCGCCGCCATGCGCGAGCGATTCCAGGCGCGGCCTGCGTACCAGCGGGCATTGCAAAAGGGCGGCACGTACGCTTACGGGCCGCCCGGCCAAACG
>CAYTDW010000401.1:0-3667 GCA_964436585.1 uncultured Halioglobus sp.
CTTGAGGTAGCCCAGCCCGAGAGGGAGCAGCAGGAACTGGTAGACCAGGTTGCTGCAGGCGGATGCCAGTGTCAGCACGAATGTAGTGGCCATGGCCATGCCCATGGCGCTTTCCAGTTTGTTGGAGACGCCCATGAAGGGGCACAGGCCCAGGAACTGGACCAGTACGAAATTGTTGACCAGGATCGCCCCGATCAACAGGATTGAATAGTCTGCCAGCATGCCTGCTCTCGCTTGAACACGGCCCCGCGGGCGTGTCGGAACTATGGTATGAACTATTTTCCCGGAAAACAATTGCGCGCTGGTGCCCCAAGCTGCCGTGGGCGGCGGGTCATTTCACCTGCATGCCGGGTCGCGCGCCGGCGTGGGGTTCCAGCAGGAACAGCTCCTTGCCCCCGGGGCCGGCCGCCAGCACCATGCCTTCGGAAACACCGAATCGCATTTTGCGCGGCGCCAGGTTGGCCACCATGACGGTCAGCTTGCCCACCAGGTCCGCGGGCTCATAGGCGCTGCGGATGCCAGCGAATACCTGCTTGCGGCTGTCGCCCAGGCTCAGTGTCAGCCGCAGCAGTTTATCGGCCCCCTCCACCACTTCCGCCGCCACGATCTCGACGATGCGCAGGTCCACCCGGGCGAAGTCCTCGAACGCGATAGTGTCGCTCGCAACCTGCTCTGGCGCCTGCGCGACTGCGGCGGCGGGCGCAGCGGTCTTGCCGGCTTCCACCATGGCCTCCACCTGCATGCTGTCAACCCGCGTCAGCAGCGGCTCGAAGGTGCCGAGGCGACGGCCCTCCAGGGATTGCTGCAGTTCGGTCCAGTCCAGCGAGCAGGCCAGGAATGACTCGGCCTTGGCCGCCATCGCCGGCAGCACCGGCTTGAGGTAGGTCATCAGCACCCGGAACAGGTTGACGCCCACGCTGCAGACAGCGTGGACTTCAGCGGCGCCGCCCTCCTGCCGGGCCAGCTGCCAGGGCTTTTTCTCATCGATGTACTGGTTGGCGCGGTCTGCCAGGGCCACGACTTCGCGCATGGCCTTGTTGAATTCCCGCGCTTCGTACAGGCTCGCGATGGTCTCGCCCCGGGCGATGAACCGGGCGAGCAGCTCGGGTTCCGCGCAGGTCTGCGCCAGTGTGTTGTCGAAACCTTTGGCGAGGAAGCCCGCACAGCGGCTGGCGATATTGACGATCTTTCCCACCACGTCCGCATTCACCCGCTGCACGAAATCTTCGAGGTTGAGGTCGATGTCATCGACCGAAGCACTCAACTTGGCGGCGAAATAGTAGCGCAGGTATTCGGCATCCAGATGCTCGAGATAAGTGCTCGCGTTGATAAACGTGCCCCGGCTCTTGGACATCTTGGTGCCGTTGACCGTGAGGAACCCGTGGACATAAATCGCCGTGGGTGTGCGCAAACCGGCCGAGTGCAGCATGGCGGGCCAGAACAGGCCATGGAAATTGATGATGTCCTTGCCGATGAAGTGGTAGAGCTCGGTATCCCCGCCCGGTAGCCAGTAGGGCTCGAAGGGGTGGCCGGTGCGGTTGCAGTAGTTCTGGAAGCTGGCGATGTAACCGATGGGCGCGTCCAGCCAGACATAGAAGAACTTGCCCGGCTCGCCGGGGATTTCAAAGCCGAAGTAGGGTGCATCCCGGCTGATATCCCACTCCTGCAGGCCGCCGTCAGTCCACTCGCGCAGCTTGTTCGCCACCTGGGGTTGCAGTGTGTCCGAGTCCAGCCACTGGCGCAGCATGGATTCGAATTCCGGCAGCTTGAAGAAGAAGTGGATGGACTCTTTCTGGATGGGGGTTGCCCCGGAAATGGCGGAGACGGGGTCGATCAGGTCCGCGGGGGAGTAGGTGGCGCCACAGGCCTCGCAGTTATCGCCGTACTGGTCCGGCGTCTTGCAGCGCGGACAGCTGCCCTTGATGAAACGGTCGGCAAGGAACAATTGTTTCTGGGGGTCGAAGGCCTGGGTGATGGCCCTCGAGGCGATATGGCCGTTGGCCTTCAGCCGGCGGTAGATCTCCTGCGCCCAATAGCGATTTTCCGGGGAGTGGGTGGTGTGGAAATTGGCGAAGTCGATCAGGAAGCCGGCGCTGTCCCGCTCGTGGTCGGCGCGGATCTGCTCGATATGCTGCTCCGGCGATATGCCCTGCTTTTCCGCGGCCAGCATGATAGCGGTGCCGTGCGCATCGTCCGCACACACATACAGGCAGTCGTGTCCCCGCGATTTCTGGAAGCGGACCCAGATGTCCGTCTGGACCTGCTCCAGCATGTGGCCCAGGTGCAGCGGCGCGTTCGCGTAGGGCAGGGCGCTGGTTACCAGGATTTTGCGCGGGCTGGTCGGGGCCATGGGCGTCGGTTGTCCGTGTGCCGGAAAAAGGGGCGCCACTATAGCGGTTTTGCCGGGGTTTTTCATCCGCGCCCGGATGCCGTTGTTGAACCGGCGGCATGTCCTTATACTGCCGTCCCGGCCAGCTGGGCGCAGGGTCGGCGATTGCGCGCCCGACACGGCCCCTTAGCCACCACTTCACCGACGGGTAAGCATGAACGAGATCAGACATATCATCGCCGTTGCATCGGGCAAGGGCGGGGTCGGCAAATCCACCACGGCAGTTAATATAGCGCTTGCCCTCAAAGTCCTGGGCATGAAGGTGGGCCTGCTGGATGCGGATATCTACGGCCCCAGCCAGCAGATGATGCTCGGTGTTGCCGAGGGTACGCAGCCCCGCCAGCAGGACGGCAAGTACCTGCTGCCGGTGGAGGCCCACGGCCTCAAGACCATGTCGATGGGGTACCTGGTCACCGAGCGCACCCCGATGGTCTGGCGCGGGCCCATGGCGGGCGGCGCCCTGGCGCAGATGCTGGAGCAGACCCTGTGGGGTGAGCTGGACTACCTGGTCATCGACATGCCACCGGGTACCGGTGATATCCAGCTGACCCTGTCGCAAAAGGCCAGCGTGGCCGGGGCGGTCATCGTAACCACTCCCCAGGATATCGCCCTGATGGATGCCCAGAAGGGTATCGAGATGTTCCGCAAGGTCGACATCCCCATCCTCGGGGTGGTGGAGAACATGGCCGTTCACGTCTGCAGCAACTGCGGCCACCGCGAGCATATTTTCGGCGCCGATGGCGGCCAGCGCATAGCCCGGGAATACGGCGTGGCCCTGCTGGGCAGCCTGCCCCTGGCCCTGTCGATCCGCGAGCAGACCGATTCGGGCCGACCCACGGTGGTGGCTGAGCCCGATTCGCCGGTAACGGCCATTTTCCTGGAGATCGCCAGGGCCATCCATGCGACGCTGGAAAGCGGCGGCGCCGAGCGGGACTTTCCGGCAATCAGCATTGCAGACGACTGATGGCACGACTGAAGATTAAGGGTTCCATGTGAGCATAAAATCAGATAAATGGATTCGCCGGATGGCCAGCCAGCACGGCATGATCGAACCCTTCGAGGCGGGGCAGGTGCGCACGGACGGCGCCAACCGCCTGATATCCTATGGCACCTCGAGCTATGGCTACGATGTGCGCTGCGCGCGCGAGTTCAAGGTGTTCACCAATATCAACTCGGCCACCGTTGATCCCAAGCACTTCGACGCCAACAGCTTCGTCGACGTGGTGGGCGATGTCTGCGTCATACCCCCCAACTCCTTCGCCCTGGCCAGCACCGTGG
>CAYTDW010000402.1:0-3664 GCA_964436585.1 uncultured Halioglobus sp.
CGATCGATGTATTCGATGCGAGCACGTCGCGTATCAGGAGAGGTTGGCGCCATACCGGCCACATCGTCTTCTTGTCCAAAGTTATGAATAGGGCCGTGCGGCAATCTCGCCAAACCGGCCTCGGCGACATCCTCTGGCGAGGCCAGATTGTCGGGCATCGGCAGTCCTTTTGAGGCAATCATGCGGCGGAACTCCGGCGTATCCGTGCGCCCCAGAACGAGCGTTAGTACATCGACGCCCTCAGGCCGCAGCTCCATCCACAGTCCTTCGGCTAAACACAGCATGAACGCCTTGCTCGCCGAGTAAGCCGCCATGAAACTGCTGCCGCCGTAACAGGCGCCGGAGTTGACCAACAGCAGGCCGCCTTTTTTGCGAGCACGCATGAGGCCGCCGAAGTGATGACAACACTTCATGGTGGTTATGCAGTTGAGATTAACCAGATCGAGCCACGCCTTCAGGTCTTTATCGAGGAAGAATGCACCGTTTGGATCGGCGCCCGCGTTATTGATAAACAGTCCGACCTCGCGCTCAGCAGTTATGGCAACGATGCGCTCGAACGCGTCGGGTGCAGCTAAATCGATGGCAGCGGCGACACACTCGACGCCGAATTCTGTGCGGATTTCATCAGCCAATGCCGCCAGCGGTGCTTCACGCCGTGCGATGAGGACACAAGCCACGCCATTCGCCGCCAGCTTGCGGGCAAAAGCACGCCCGGTGCCCTCGGAAGCGCCTGCGATCACGGCCCACGGCCCATAACGTGCGGCTAGTGTCGTTGTTGGAGTCTGATCGGCTGACATAAAGTGGTTCCCTGTAATGGTTGGGAGGTACAATGGCTGGCACAGAGGTCCTTGCGTAAATGTTGAGCACTATCTTAGCACTCGTTTTTTTGAATGAACTCTACGATCTGGCTCTTTTGCGAATTAGGTGTGATAGGCCAAAACATTAATCAAGCGGCGCGAAGGACCGTCCGTTGCCTTGGCTGTGGGCTGTGACGATTGTAGCCAGCTGGGCGATCGCCGCTCTCGAAACCTCTGGAGCGGCTTCCAGCTGCCGGCTGGCGGTCCCCATCTGCGCTTGCACCGGTACCGGCTGCATCCGGCCCTCCAGCATGGTGCCCCATACCTTGATGTCCTTTAGCTTTGCGGCCGGCGTGGACCAGGGGTTTGCCTCGAGGATGGTGAGGTTGGCGTCCTTGCCCGGGGAGATGGAGCCGATCCGATGCTCGAGCTGGATCGAGCGAGCGGCGTTGATGGTGATCGCCTTCATCGCGGTGTCGATATCGACGCGATGCCCGGGGCCCGCCACCGGACCTTCAGCCGTGAAGCGATTGACGCCGGCCCAGACCAGCTGGAGCGGCTTTGCCGGCGCCATCGGCATGTCGGAATGGAATGAGAGATCCATGCCACCGGCCACCATCACGTCGCCATGCGGGGCAATGTTGGCGCTGCGCTCCGGCCCGATGCCGAGTTTCGAGTAGCGACCCGCAAGCGCTGTCACATAATAAGGGTTGGAGCTTACGATGCCGCCGAGTTCGGCCCAGCGCTTCACCTGGGCCGGCGTCGAAAAGCCGAAATGCACCCAGACGGTGCGGTGGTCCTTACGCGGGTTGCGCTTCATGGCGCGTTCGAGCGCACTGACCAGTTCCTCGGCGCCGGCGTCGCCGTTGTTGTGGATATGGATCTGGAAACCGGCGTCCCAGAAGTTCTGGAAGGCATAGTCGAACACAGGCGGGTCCATGATCCAGGCACCGTGGTGGCCATCAGTGTAACCGTCCTTCATCATCATCAGCTGGGAGTAGATGGCGCCGTCGGTAAGTAACTTTACCTGCTTTGGCAAGAAGAAGGTGCGGCCCTTGCCCCAGCTTTCGACTGCGCGGGCCTCCGCAATCATTGCGACCGGATCCTTCGGGTGGTTCGCTGCAAAGCTCTTCCCATCGCCTATGAAGCAATGGTTGAAGGGTGTCGCATCGTCAGAATACACGGAATTGATGAAGTCCTGCAGGCCCTTGTTGTAGAAGCCGCCTGGTTCGCAGGCGAAGGTGATTCCGTTGCGGTGGTAATAGGCCTCGGTGAACTCGAGGCCGCGGCGGAAGCCCTCGGGCGACGCAAGGACGGGGGTGAGCTTGCCGAGGATAGCGAGCGCACCCTGCTCGAAGAAGTGGCCCTTCGCGAGATCGATCTGCGCCTGGGCTGATTCGGGCAGACCCGAAACCAGCACTGCATCGATGCCGAGCTGCTTCAGGGCAGGGGAGTTCAGGAAGAATTCGTGCGCGGAGCGATGCCAGATGATGACGGGAAAGTCAGGCGCCAGACTGTCAAGCAGCATGCGGTCGAGCTCGCCGTGAAAATTATGGTGATAGCCCCAGGAGATGAAGGGCCTGGACTTGTCAGTGTGGGCCTTGAGCGCGGCGCGCAGTTTCGCCTGGTAAGTTTTTTCGTCACGGATCGCGGGGGAAAATCCGGTTAGCGTATCCCAGTCCTCAATAGAGAGGACGGTGGTATTCATGGTGAGGCCGGCGAGCACCGGGTGGACATGCTGCTCGACGAAGCCGGCGATCACCACCTTGTCGGCCAGTCGCTCGTCGATGCGCGCAGCAGGGTAGCGGCCGCGAAGCTCTTCAGTGCTGCCAACCGCCAGGAATTTGCCGCCATGAATGGCGACTGCGCTTGCAACGGGGTTGGCCGGATCCATCGTCCGGACTTCGCGCGCTGGATAGATGATCGGAGGGGCGTCAGCCACGGATTGCTGCTGCCCCACCGCGGCCGCATCCTGCAACGAAGGCGCCTCAGCACTGACAGGAATTGCCGTCAAGGCTGTTGCCATGGCCAGCACCGCCCCCAGAGTTCGCTTGCTGTGCAGCCCCTTGTGGGGCGCGTCGGCATCTAACGGCGGATGCTTTTGAAAAATCATGGTTTAATCCCTGCCTGCATGATGTGGCATTCCAAGACCCAATAACAGGTTCATTATTCGGTCCCATATCAATTTGTTCAAGGCGCCGTTGTGACGTATCAAATCCTTACAGATGTGGCTGCCATCATCTCCGATGCCCTATGAGCTAGCCTTTACCAACAGCATCAAAACACTGTAAATACAGCACTTTCAGCTTGTCATCGCCACCTTGTGTGACTACACTGTACTGTACATATAAACAGTATTTTTGCAGGTGCAGCCATGACCAACCTCGCCTTCCCGCCGATACCCGCGAGCTTCGACGATGACGAACGCCTCGGCGCACAGATCACCCTGCTGGCGGGGCAGATCAACGCCGCCAACCATCGCCTGCTGACACTGATCGCCGAGTTCGACCAGCGCAAGGCCTGGAGTGGCGGCGGCACGGTGCGCTCCTGCGCACACTGGCTGAACTGGAAGTGCGGCATCGCCCTGGTGGCCGCCCGGGAGAAGGTCCGCGTTGCGAACGCGCTGGCGGGGCTGCCGCTGATCAATGCCGCCTTCGCCGCCGGGGAGATCAGCTACTCCAAGGTGCGCGCCATGACCCGGGTGGCAACGCCTGCGAATGAGGACTACCTGCTGCATATCGCCCGCCACGGCACCGCCAGTCACGTGGAAGGGTTGGTGCGGCGCTACCGCAAGGTACGACAGCAGGATGATGAGGCGCTGGAACGCCGCCAGGACAGCGAACGCCAGCTGGTCTACTACCAGGATG
>CAYTDW010000403.1:0-3651 GCA_964436585.1 uncultured Halioglobus sp.
AGTAGAGCCGCGGGCTCATGATGAGCTGGTCAGCGGCGAGGATATTGATCATGCCGCGGCCGTCCCGGCTGGTCTGCATGAAGTCCTGCAGCTGTAGGGCGGGTTCACCGAAGAAGGCGTCGCCGCCCTCGCGCTCAAGCATCAGCAGGCGCCGCAGGATTGCGTTGACCGAGGCTTTCGATACGCCGAAGCCGGTGCCCAGTTCTTTGCCGTTGTCGCCCAGGTACTCGAGGGTGGTGCGCAAGTCCTTGAGGTCCACCAGCAGCATGCCCTCATTATCGGCAAACTCGAACACCAGGGTCATCACGCTCTCCTGGGTTTCATTGAGTTGCAGCAGCCGCGACAGCAGTTGCGGCCCCATCTCGGAGATGGTGGAGCGCACCGGCGTGCCCTGCTTGCCGAACAGGTCCCAGAACGCCACCGGGTAAGCCCGCTGGGTAAAATTCTCGATACCGATTTGCGCCACCCGTTCAGCGACCTTCGGATGCGGTGCGCCGGCCTGGCTGATGCCGGAGATATCCCCCTTCACGTCGGCCAGGAATACCGGCACGCCCAGGTCGGAAAAACCTTCCGCCAGGCATTGCAGGGTGACAGTCTTGCCGGTGCCGGTGGCCCCCGCGACCAGGCCGTGCCGGTTGGCGTAGCGCGGGTTCAGGGACACCTGGCCGCTGGCGTTGCCGCCAATAAGAATACCCTCGGGCATCGTTTTGTTTTCCTTCGATAATAGTGCTGGCAGGGTATAATGATCCGCAACGGCTTGCCAGTTCCGCGCGCCGTACCAGGTAGAAAGCCTCACAGGCAGGGGGAAGCGATGCGTTGGGAAGGCGGCAGGCGCAGTGACAATGTGGAAGACCGGCGCGGGCAGGGCGCAGGTATGGGTGCGGCGGGGGCTGCGCCCCTGCTGCTGCGTTTCCTGCCGGCGATGATCCGCTCGAAAACCGGCCGGGTGATCCTGGTCATCGGCCTGATCGCGATTTTTGGGGGGAAGCTGCTGGGTATCGATGTGCTATCCCTGTTCCTGGGGGGCGGCGCGACCGCGCCGGGCCAGCAGGGCAGGGAACTCAGCCCACAGGAGCAGCAATCCGCGGATTTCGTCTCGGTCGTACTGGGCTCCACCGAGGATGCCTGGCGCCAGATATTCGCGGCCCAGGGCGACAGCTATCGCGAGCCGACCCTGGTGTTGTTCAGCGGCAGGGTCAATTCCGCCTGCGGCATGGCCTCCTCCGCGGTGGGGCCGTTCTACTGCCCGGGCGACCAGAAGCTCTATATCGACCTGTCCTTCTTCAACGACCTGCAGCAGCGCTACGGCGCCCCGGGCGATTTCGCCCAGGCCTATGTCGTGGCCCACGAGGTGGGGCATCACGTGCAGACCCTGCTGGGCATCAGCCAGCAGGTACAGGAGGCCGGTCGCGGCAAGAGCAAGGCCCAGGTCAACGCACTGTCGGTGCGGCAGGAATTGCAGGCGGATTGCCTGGCCGGGGTCTGGGGGAGTGTGGCGAACAGGGAGCGCAAGTGGCTGGACCCGGGCGACCTCGAGGAAGCCCTGCGCGCCGCCACCGCCATTGGCGATGACCGCCTGCAGCAGCAGGCCGGCGGTGAGGTGGTGCCGGACAGTTTTACCCATGGCTCCTCGGCCCAGCGGGTGGCCTGGTTCCGGCGGGGCTTTGACAGCGGCGATATCGAGGCCTGCGACACCTTCGCCAGCGATATCTAGTTGATGACCAGCACCTGCCCCGCGGAGCGGTCCAGCGCCGTTTCCAGCAGCGCGGGTGCAATACCCCTGATGCAGTCCCCGGGCAGCAGCAGCAGGTCGTAGGGCGACTCGCGGATCAGGCGCGCGATGGTCGCGTTCTCGCAGTTGAGATTGGCCTGTACGCAGATCCTGCTGCCCGGTCGATACAGGCGGGTGAGCTGCGCGCGATCCAGCGGACCCACCGATACCACGTAGATTTCTGTTACCAGCCCCGCCTGTTGCAGCAAGCCGGCAGCCTCCAGTACGGCCGCGTCCTGCGCGGTCCCGGCCAGCACCAGGCCCAGGCGCCTGATGGCTTTTCCCGCGACCGGCCGGGTGGTGGCCACCAGCTGCCAGCGCTGCCGCGCGGGAAAGAAAATATCGGTCTGGCCGTCCCACTCCAGCGCGGTGTGCAGGCGGCTGCCGGCGGCATGCTCGAAGGCCAGTTCCACCCGGTCGCGGCGGGCGAGCTCATTCAGCAGGCGGCGCGTGTCGGTGCTCACGAGGCTGTGACGCTGGCTCAGGTGGTCGCGCAGCAGGCTGCGTTCGCGGCCGCCCCTCAGGGTAATTTCCGTGGCGAAGGGCAGGTCGGCCACCTGCTGCAGGCGAATATCCTCCAGCAGCAGCCCCAGCAGGCCGCGATCGAGCAGCCTGGCAATGTGCACCAGGGTTTCAAGGGCGCCGTGACCTATCCCCTGCAGGTCGATCGGGACCAGGATGCGGCGGCGGGCGGGCTGCTCAGTCATCATCACCGCCAGCCCCCTTGTCCTGTGCAGTGGTGCTGAACTTGCGCGCCAGCTGCTCGAACTCCTCCAGCCGCGACAGTACCAGGGCGTCGATGGAGGCGGCACTGTATCCCGTCAACAATTCCAGGGCATCGTCGATACTGTCGGCGCTGTAGACCTGGAACCGGTTCGCCGCCACGGCATCCAGCACATCCTGACGCAACATCAGGTGCACCGCATTGGCTGCCGGGATCACGACGCCCTGGTTGCCGCTGAGTCCGCGCGCCGAACAGATGTCGAAGAAACCTTCAATCTTTTCGTTGACCCCGCCGATCGCCTGCACCCGGCCGTGCTGGTTGAGTGAGCCGGTCACCGCGAGGTCCTGCCGTACCGGAATGTCGGCGATAGCCGATATCAGCGCCACCAGTTCCGCCACCGAGGCACTGTCGCCCTCGATCCCGCCGTAGGACTGCTCGAATACCAGGCTGGCGCTGAGGGCCAGCGGCCGTTTGCGCGCGTAGCGGTTGGCCAGCAGTGCGCTGATGATCATCACTGCCTTGGAGTGAATATTGCCCCCCAGGTCGACCTCGCGCTCGATGTCCAGCACCTTGCCGGAACCCAGGCGGGCGGTGGCGGTGATCCGGGTGGGTCGGCCGAAGGCGTAATCGCCCAGCAGGTATACGGCCAGGCCGTTGACCTGCCCGACGGCGCTGCCGCTGGTGTCCACCAGCATGATGTCGCGCAGGATGCCCTCATGGGATTTTTCCCGGAACTGGTCCAGCCGGTACACCGCGGCGAGGGCGGCGCCGGTCACGTGCTCGGCGGTGATCATGCCTGCGCCCGCGCGGCGCGCGCGAAAATCGCTTTCGCTCAGGAGATCGCCCAGCCGGCCCTGGTGCAGGCTGAGTTTTTCGCTGTCCTCCATGCGACGGGCGGCGTATTCGATCAACCTGGCGACACCGGAGCGATCCACCGGCAACAACTGCTTGCGCTCCTGCAGGGTTCTGATCATGCGGGCGAACAACAGAGTGCTCTCCGGGCCGCGCTGGACCTCTTCCGACATGTCCGCCGCCACCTTGAACAGGGTGGCGAACTCCGGGTCGTATTCCTCCAGGATGTAATAGATGTAGCGATCGCCCTGCAGTATCACCTTGATATCCAGCGCTATGGGCTCGGGCTGCAGCTGCACCGTGC
>CAYTDW010000404.1:0-3642 GCA_964436585.1 uncultured Halioglobus sp.
GACCCGGGTACTGGCGCCCTGCCGGGTGATCGAGGCGCCGGTATTCAATCCGCCCCGGCGCCGGGCGGTGCCAGCCGGCGCTTTCTAGGCATCATGCCTGCGCACCGCCTCGATCCCCTGCTGCGACCGCGCTCGATAGCGGTCGTGGGCGCCAGCGCCCGGCCCGGATCTCCGGGCAACGAGGTGTTGCGCAACCTGTGCCGGGGCGGGTACGCGGGGCCGCTGTACGCGGTCAATCCCGGCCGTGACTCGATCGGGGAAATGCCCTGCTACCCCTCCCTGGCGGACCTGCCCGAAGTACCCCAGCACGTGGTGTTCGCAGTCAGCGATGCGCGCCTGGAGGCCTGCTTCGACGAGGCCGTCGCCCTCGGTGCGCAGGCGGCCACCGTCTTTTCCGCCCTGGTGCAACCGGGGGAACCCGGCGGCGCACTGGCAGGGCGCATCCGGCAAAAAGCCCAGGCCGCCGGGCTGTTGTTGCACGGCGGCAACTGCCTGGGGTTTTACGATTTCGCCGGTGGGTTGTGGCTGTCGGGCTTCGATACCCGGGCGCACGGACACTGCGGGGGTGTGGTGCTGCTCAGCCAGTCCGGCGCCGGCATGTCGGGTATCCTCGATTGCGAGGAGCGCCTCGACTTCCTGTTTGCCGCCTCCACCGGCCAGGAGTTGTGCCTGGGGGTCGAGGACTACCTCGAGTATGTGCTGGAGCTGCCCGCAACCCGGGTGGTGGGCCTGTTCCTGGAAACCAGCCGCCAGCCCGCGCGCTTCATCGCGGCGCTGGAGCGGGCGCGGCAGCGGCGTATTCCGGTGGTCGTGCTCAAGGTCGGCAGGACTGAACTTGCCGCCCGCCTCGCGCTCTCCCACAGCGGCGCCCTGGCCGGCAGTGACGCGGTGTTCGACGCGGTGTTTCGTCGCCACGGGGTGCAGCGGGTCGACGATATGGCGCAGCTTGCCGCAACCCTGATCCTGTTCTCCCAGCCCCATGGGCTTCCCGCCGGCGGCCTTGCCACCCTGCACGACTCCGGTGGCGAGCGCCAGTTGGCCATCGACCTGGCGCATGAACTGGGGGTGGATTATCCGCCCCTGGCGGCCGCCAGCGTCGAGCGCCTGCGGGCTGTGCTCGACGAGGGCCTCCCGGCGGTGAACCCGCTGGATGCCTGGAGCGCCGGTGGCGCCGCTGCGGCACAGAATATGGAAGCCTGCTTCAGCGCCCTGCTGGCGGACCCCGGCATCGCCCTCGGTGCGGTGGTGCATGACCGCGCGCCCGGCGGAGCGCTCTACCCGGGTTACCTGCAATACCTGCGCGGTGCCCATCGTGCCACCGGCAAACCCGTGTGCCTGGTGGCCAATTGCTCCGGGTCCGGCAGCGATCCGCTGGCCGTCACGGCTACCCGGGAGGGTTTCGCGGTGCTGGATGGGCTGCGCGAGTTCATGGTGGCCGCCCGCAGCGTCATGGGGTACCGGGATTTTCTTGCGCTGGAGCCGGAATCGCCACCCGCCGCCATCGCGCCGGCATTGGTCCGCCGCTGGCGCGATTACCTGCGCGAACACCTGCCGACCGGTGGCGCCCTCGCTGAAGTCATGGCCGGGCAGTTGCTGCGCGAGTTCGGTATTGCCGTGCTTGCCGGCACCGCCTTTGAGGGCCCCCGGGTGCCGCCGCAGCTACTGCGGGAATTGCGCTTCCCGGTGGTACTCAAGACGGCGCAGCCCGGGATCGCCCACAAGTCCGACCTGGGCGGCGTGGTGCTCAACCTGCAGGATGCCCGCGCCCTGGGCGAGGCCTGTAGTGAAATGAGCGCGCGGCTTGGCCCCGCGCTCATGGTTGCGCCCATGGTGACGGGGGAGGGGATTGAAATGATCCTCGGCGTCGCCCGCGACCGGCAGTTCGGCCCGACCGTATTGCTCGGTTTTGGCGGCGTGCACGCGGAGTTGCTGCGCGACAGTATCGTCCTGCTGCCGCCCTTTGGCCCGGCCGAGGCGTTGCGGGCGCTGCGCCACCTGAAAATGCATCGCCTGCTCGATGCGGCGCGCGGTCGCGAGGCCCTGGCGGTGGGGAAATTCTGCGAGATGGCTGCCCGCCTCTCGGTGCTGGCAGTGGAGTTGGCAGATTGTATCGGCGAGATTGACGTCAACCCGGTGCGGCTGATGGTTGAAGATTGTATCGGCCTGGACGCGCTGGTGGTAAAGGCTAGATGAGGCCCATTTTCCTGGCGATGCCGGTGGCCTGGACACGGTTTGCGACACCCAGTTTGGCGTAGACATTCTTGAGGTGGAACTTGACCGTATTCTTGGATACAAACAACTGGTCGGCCATTTCGGCGTTGGTTGATCCATTGACCACCAACCGCAGAATCCTGACTTCTTTTTTGGTCAACGGCTCAATCAATTCGCCGGTGGCAGTGGCATCATTTGCTTCCTGGTGCGCTATGCCTGCTGTGGAAAGCAGCCTGTCCACAAAAGGCCGCAGTGACTCGGAATCGAGCGGGATCGCGTTTTCCAGCAGGCCCGGAAGTAACTCCGTACAGCGGTCTCCCTCTTCCAGAAAGGTGGATATATAGCCTGCGGGTGCCGCGAGCCTGACCGCTTCGAGCATGGCATTGTGGCAGGGTGCTTTATTGCCCAGGGTATTGTGGGCCAGGCTTTGCAGTATCAGCAGTTTTATTTCCCGGCGAATGTGCCCCGCTCTGCGCGCAGCAGAAATCTCGGTTTCAAGTGGCTCAAGCACCGACAGGGGGTTGTTGCAGAAAATGTCGAGTCGGGTCTGACAAACGAAATCGTCGTCGCAGCCCTCGGCAAAGTGACTCCAGCCCTGTGGAAGCCCCTCAAATGGAAACTCGGTCAGCACCCTGAATAGATTACGTGCCTCCCGGCAGTTGCCCCTGGTCAGCGCGAGTCGAATTTTCTCGTAGCGGATCGCGCGCACCAATCGGGGTATCCTGTTGATGAGGCCCAGTCGCTCGCCGTTGTCGAGAATTTCCTGGCTATCGCCGCCATCAGGTTCGGACTGGACGGCTGCCCGGGCCAAACTGAGAAAGGCGGAGATCAGCCAATCGACCGGAAGTGTTTGCGGAAGAATATCGAGGGAATCGCGCAGCTGGCTTTCGGCGTCGGCGAAGTTGCCCGACTCATACAGGGCAAACCCGTATACTGCCGACAGCGAGACCGAGGCAAATGAGCCCTGCACGTTCAGATATTCGTCATTGAGTGCGCTGTGCAGGCGAGTTATGGCCTGGTCGAGGTGGCCATCGAGAATATGCGCGTAAGCCAGCAGGCTGGTAGAGTAAGCGCCACTGAATGCCGCCTCGCCGCGAGCGCCCAGGGATTCGCCGAGCAGGGCAAATTCCTTGGCCTCGGTGAACAGGCCCTTCTCCAGGCGGCTTATTGCCTTGGCGTTCGCCAGAGCATTCATTTCAAAGCACCTGTGTTTAGCCATGTCCCCGGTTTCGATGGCAAGGCTGTCAAGCCAGGGAAAATTGCAATAGGACTGGTCTGTAACAAGGGCCTCCGCGCATTTCAGCACCAGTAGCGACGTGACCATGTCTGGATGGCTGCCAGCCTTCTGCAGCGACTGCTCGAACTCCATGAGGGACTGATGCGCTGGTTCCGGCTGGTTCAGGAACAGCAGCGCCCAGGTGTGTCCCCAGA
>CAYTDW010000405.1:0-3620 GCA_964436585.1 uncultured Halioglobus sp.
GGGTATCACACCAACATTCAGCTCAAGCTGCACCTTGCCGCCGCGTTGCTGTAACGAATCGACGACGAACGCCGTGCCGAGCGTTGGATGACCTGCGAATTGCATTTCGTAAGCGGGCGCGAATATGCGCACACGCGCATGCGCTTTATCCGATGGAAAGAGGAAGGTGGTTTCGGAGAGATTGAATTGCAGCGCCAGTGCCTGCATTTGCGCGTCATCAAGACCGCGGGCATCTTCGAATACGCACAACGGATTTCCGGTGAGCTTGACGTTGTTCCGGGCGACTGCCATGGACGATGGAGGCACTGGACTCGCAGGAGCGGTTTCCAGGGTAAAGACATTCACGATACGATATGCCAGCCGCATCAGCGCTCCGCCCTATGATTAAACAGCTCCTCGCTGCTGCTGAGTCCCTCGGCAAACATCAGCTGATCCCGGCGATGGCCTCCCCCAACTCCAGCAGGCGTTTCGCCTCCTCCACGTGCAGGTTCTCCACCAGGCGGCCGTTCAGCACCACCACGCCTTTGCCCTCGGCTTCCGCCTGGCGCCAGCAGTCTATGATCGCCCGGGCCTGGTCGAGCTCCGCCTGGTCCGGCGCGAACACGGCATTGGTCGCGGCGATCTGCCTGGGGTGGATCAGGCTCTTGCCGTCGAACCCCAGTTCCCTGCCCTGGACGCAGGCCGCCTGCAGGCCGGCGTCGTCGTCCAGGTCCAGGTGGACGCCGTCGATCACTTCGAGGCCGTGGGCCCGGGCGGCGTAGACGCTCAGGTTGAGGGCGGCCATGAACCCCAGCCGGTCACGGGTGTGGCGCACCCGGGTGTCCTTGGACAGGTCCGAGGTTCCCATCACGATGCCCTTCAGGCGCGGGTGGGCGCCGGTGACCTCCTTGATATTGAGGATGCACAGCGGGGTCTCGATCATCAACCAGAAGTCGACGCCCGGCGCGCCGCCCGCGGCCTCGAAGGCCGCGATCGCCTCCAGCACATCCGCAGCGGTGGATACCTTGGGAATCAGTATCGCGTCGGGCGCGACGCTGCCGGCGGCGATCGCCCGCAGGTCGTCCGCGCCCCAGGGAGTGGACAGGGCGTTGATGCGGACCAGCAGCTCGCGATGACCGTAGCCGCCCTCGGCCAGGGCCGCCACGATCTGCTCCCGCGCCAGCGCCTTCGCATCCGGCGCCACCGCGTCTTCCAGGTCCAGGATCAGGCCGTCGGCGGGCAGCGACCTGGCCTTGTCCAGCGCCCGCGCGTTGGAACCGGGCATATAGAGCAGGGAACGGCGCGGCCTGATAGACATACAGTGGACTCCTCGGTGCTGAAGCTGGGGAAATTGGCGCTGGATTTTCAAGGCTTGCCAGCATACAGAAGCACGCGCGGTGCAGGCAAGGCCGGCCGGGGGCCGCGGCAGGACACACAATCCGCCGCCACGGTTGTATGCCCCTGCCACCGGCGATAAAATGGCCGGCCTCATCCAGCTGGCAACCTGGGCAGGGCCCGCGGGGTCCCGCTCGTGCCGCCGCACCGTTCATCGCAACAAGGCAGGAAGCACCATGACTGACGTCTCCCCGACAGGCGGGCAATTACTTGACCAGGCAGCCGCCGTGCTGCAGGGCACCCAGGGTCTCATCGACCGCGCCCTCAGCAAGTTGAAAGCGAAAACCCTCGATGGAGGCAAACTGTCCAACGCGAAGCTGGATGCCTGCCAGCTGGTTTCCTATGAATTGTCCCTGTGCTGGGCGGAGTGTTGCGCCGCCCGCTTCATGCTCGATCACTCCAGGCAGGCCCGCGACGGGTACACCAGCCGGCTCTGCGCCCTGTTCTGCGCCGAGGCCACCAGCGCCAGCTGCGCACGCCTGCGCGCCCGCCTCGCGGACTTCGAGCTGGCCGACGCGGACATCGCCGCGGTGCTTGCCGGCAACGCCGCATTCCTGGCGGGCCAGCTTAGCGCAGCCAATATCGCCGCCATCGGCCAGCAGGTTGTGGAGCGCGGTGCCGACCTGGGCCCGGACCTGCTCGAAGAGCGCTACACGATGATGCGCGACACCTTTCATAAATTCGCGGATGAGGTGGTGATGCCCCTGGCCGAGGAGGTGCACCGCCACGACCTCATCATCCCCGACGCCATCCTGCAGCCCCTCAAGGAAATGGGCGTGTTCGGCCTGTCGATCCCCGAAAGCTACGGCGGCCTGCAGGAGGATGACCGGGAAGACACCATGGGCATGATCGTGGTGACCGAGGAACTTTCCCGGGGCTCACTGGGCGCCGCGGGCAGCCTGATCACCCGCCCCGAGATTCTCGCCCGGGCCCTGCTCAAGGGGGGCACCGAGGAGCAGAAACAGCACTGGTTGCCGCAACTGGCCGTCGGCGAACCCCTGTGCGCCGTGGCGGTGACCGAGCCCAATTACGGTTCCGACGTGGCGGGCGTCAAATTGAAAGCAAGCCCGGTCGAGGGCGGCTGGAAGCTCAACGGCGCCAAGACCTGGTGCACCTTCGGCGGCAAGGCCGGGGTGCTGATGGTGCTTGCGCGCACCCACCCCGACCCCGCCCAGGGCTACCGGGGCCTGTCCATGTTCCTGGTGGAGAAGCCCAGCAGCGACGGCCACGAATTCGAGGTGACGCCGGCTACCGGCGGCAAGCTGATCGGCCGCGCCATCGACACCATCGGCTACCGCGGCATGCACTCCTACGAGCTGTTTTTCGACGATTTCTTCGTGCCCGCGGCCAACATGCTGGGCGGCGCCGAGGGCGAGGGCAAGGGCTTTTACTTCGCCATGGCCGGGTTCGCGGGCGGCCGCATCCAGACCGCCGGGCGGGCGGTGGGGGTGATGCGCGCGGCCTTCGAAAAATCGATCTCCTATTCCAGGGAGCGGGTGGTGTTCAGTCACGCAATCGGCGACTACCAGCTCACCCGGGTGAAACTGGCCCGCATGGCCGCGCACCTGGCCGCCTGCCGCCAGATCACTTACGGGGTTGCCCGCCTGATGGACGAAGGCCGGGGCGACATGGAGGCCAGCGGCGCCAAGCTGTTCACCTGCAAGACCGCCGAGTGGTTCACCCGGGAGGCGCTGCAGATCCACGGCGGCATGGGCTACGCGGAGGAAGTGCCGGTGAGCCGCTACTTCGTCGATGCGCGGGTACTGTCGATTTTCGAAGGCGCCGAGGAAACCCTGGCCCTGAAAGTCATCACCCGTTCCCTGCTCGAAAGCGCTGCCTGAGGAGCCCGCCCATGTCACTCTCGCAACCGCTGTCACTGCAACTGGGCCCCCAGCCCGAACTCGCGGCGCAGGTGCCGGTGGACCTGGCGCGCGTCCGCCAACCCCAGTACGGCCGCTACCTGGACGAGTTGGAACCGGGCCAGGTGTTCGAGCACCCCCGGGGCTTCAGCTTCGAGCGCGCCGGCATGCTCGATTTCGCCCGCACCTTCATGCAGGCCAACCCCCTCTACCTGAACCTGCAGTACGCCCTTGACCACGGTTTCAGCGATCTGCCGGCCAGTCCGCAAATGGTATTCAATGTCACCCTGTCGCTGGGCGTGCAGAACGACTCGGAAAAAGCCATCGCCAACCTCGGCTACTACCAGGTGCAGTTCCTGCGCCCGGTCTACCCGGGTGATACCCTGC